>CANSLE010000004.1 GCA_947647645.1 uncultured Microbacterium sp. | reverse complement strand
GATCGTCACCGCTCGGACGCCCTCCTCGCGGTCGAGACGCGCCGTCAGCGCCGGCGCGCCGTGGCGGCAGAGCCGCGGAGGCCCCGCACGGCGGCGACGACCCGATCACGGTGCCAGAAGATGTCCTCGGCGATCGGCCGATAGGTGACGTAGCCGAGGGCGGCGGCGGCCTGATCCCGCCTGCGGTCCTCCTTCTGCTGCGCCCAGCTCGAATGGTGCGCCTCGCTGTCGCACTCGACGATGAGCCATCCGTCGACAAGCAGATCGACCCGGCCGACACCGGAGATGTGCACCTGACACTCGACGCGGCATCCCATCTTCCGCAGCAAGACCCGCATGATGCTCTCACCGCCGGCCTCCGCCGAGCGATCGATGAGACCGCGGAGCACGCCGTACCGGCGGGGCAGCATCCGGAAGATGTCGGCCAGGTCTTCCTCGCCGATGAGACGCCGATGAAGCGCCGAATCGAGGGACGCGATCGCCTCGACCGGCCCCTGACACCGGACGGCGTCGACCACCGCCTCCACCAACGGTGCATTCGCGGTGATCCGCGATCCGTCGCCAGACCAGTGCACCCGAGCACGGCTGTGCACCGGCCGACGTCGACCCCGCCGCGGGTGCAGGCGCACGTGCAGCCGGTTCGCGTCGAGCACGAACACACCGCGGCGGGCGAGCTCCGACACACAGGTCAGCTGGCCTCCGACCTCAGCCGCGGCACGCGTCCGCGCGTCGACCTCGCCCGACAGGTACGCGTCCCTCCGGGCACGGCAGAGCCATCCTCTCGCGATGGCCTGATCGATCCGACGCCAGGTCCATCCCTCGGCGTACAGTTCCGCCCGCGACACCACCCGCCACGACTCAGGAGCCGCATCCACGTCCTCTCGCGCCTCCATCAGACGATCGTGGCGGCTCGGTGCCGGTGGGCGGGGACGGCGGCGGCTTTTGTGGGCAACGCCCGCCGGGACCCGGCCTGGGGAGGAACCCTCGCCGCCACGGTCGATGCCGACCGCCCGTGACGAGCGCCCGACTTCTGTGTCCGCGGTCACCCCCCGCCTGGCGCGCCGGGGGTCGCTGCGGCGAAAGTCCGACGTTCGTCACGCCACGTCGGAGCCACCATGACGCCACCGCCCGACCCGGCCGCCGCGTCGCGGCCGATCGAGGCAGAATAGGGGTGGATGCCGCAACGCCGAGGTATCCGCTGAGCACAGCCCACAAGGCCCGCCGAAAGAGGATGCGATGACGCACACCCTGCCCCTGCCCGACTTGTCCCACGAGCGCGTGGAGGTGACGACGGGGCCGCGCAGCGGTCTTGTCATCACGGTCGCCCTGCACTCGTCGATCCTCGGTTCCGCCCTCGGCGGCGCGCGGATGTGGAGCTACCCGCACTGGAGCGACGCCGTCGGCGACGCCCTGCGCCTGTCGGCGGCGATGACGCTGAAGAACGCCGCCGCGGGCCTGGATGCCGGGGGTGGCAAGTCCGTGATCTGTCTCCCACCGGGCACGACCCTCGACGCCGGCCGGCGCCGCGCCGCCTACCTCGATCTGGGAGACGCCGTCGAGCGGTTCGAGGGTCGCTACCGCACCGCGGAGGACGTGGGCTCGACCACGGACGACATGCTCGTCGTCAGTGAGCGGACCGCGCACGTCGTGGGCCTGCCCGACGCGGTCGGCGGTTCGGGCGAGCCCGCCGGCCCGACGAGCCTCGGCGTCTACGAGTCCCTCCGCGCCACGCTCGAGCACCTCACCGGCGTCCCCGAGCTCGACGGGCGCCGGATCACCATCTCCGGGCTCGGCCAGGTCGGCAGCCGCCTCGCGGTCCGCCTGAGCACCGAGGGGGCGCAGCTGACGGTCACCGATGTGTATCCCGCGAAGCGCGCGCTCGCCGCGGAGCTCGGCGCGCGCTGGGTGGAGCCGGGGACGGAGCATGTCGTCGAGGCGGACGTGTTCGTTCCCGCCGGCATCGGCGGTCTTCTGGATGCGGAGGTCATCGAAGGCCTCGCCGCGCGCGCGGTCTGCGGCCCGGCGAACAACCCCCTCGCTCACCGTTCCGGCGCCGATCGACTCGCCGCGCGCGGCATCCTGTACGCCCCCGACTTCGTCGTCAACGCCGGGGGTGTCGTCTACCTCGACCTGGAGGCGAAGCACCTCGGCTCGCGAGCCGAGATCATGCACCGCGTCGCCGCGATCGGCGACACGGTGCGGGCGATCTTCGCGGACGCCGACCTCCGCGGCATCACGCCGCTGGATGCGGCGGAGGAACGCGCCGCCGAGCGGCTCGCGGCCGCGCGTTCCGTGCAGGAGCCCCTCCTCGTGCGCTGAGCGCCACACCGCGTGGTACGCGGTCTCTCGCATGGAGGGACCGCGTACCACGCGGCCGCCGGCGATGGCATGATGGACGCACCCGGCAGCGCCGCCGGGGTCGCCGTGCCGTCGAAGGAGACCGCCGTGTTCACCAGCCCCTTCCCCGATGTCGAGATCCCGGACGTCAGCATCTACGACGATCTGTTCGCGGGACTCACCCGCGACGATTCCGCCCGTGTCGCACTCATCGATCCGGCCAGCGGCGCCGAGACGACCTATGGCGCGCTCAAGGCGCAGATCGACGCCTTCGCCGGCGCTCTCGCCGCACACGGCGTCGGCACCGAGACCGTCCTCGGACTGCTCTGCCCGAACGTGCCCGCCTTCGCGACTGTGTTCCACGGCGTCCTCCGCGCCGGCGCGACGGTCACGACGATCAACTCGCTGTATACCGCCGGCGAGATCGAGAAGCAGCTGCGCGACGCCGGTGCGTCGTGGGTGATCACGGTGAGCCTTCTTCTGCCGCAGGCGCAGCAGGCGGCGGATGCCGTCGGCATCCCGACCGAACGACTCATCGTGCTCGACGGCGCCGAGGGCCACCCCGGCCTCCGCGGGCTCCTGGGCGAGGGCCGGGCCGCACCGGAGGTCTCATTCGATCCGGCGACCCACGTCGCGGTCCTCCCCTATTCGTCGGGGACGACCGGCATCCCCAAAGGGGTCATGCTCAGCCACCGCAACCTCGTCGCGAACGTGGCCCAGTGCCGAATCAACATCAATCTCACGTCCGCCGATCGGGTTCTCGCCGTTCTGCCGTTCTTCCACATCTACGGGATGACGGTGCTGCTCAACCTCGCGTTGAAGCAGCGCGCGACCCTCGTCACGATGCCGAGGTTCGACTTGGTGCAGTTCCTCACGAACATCCAGACCTACCGCTGCACCTACCTCTTCATCGCGCCTCCGATCGCTGTCGCCCTCGCGAAGCACCCGATCGTCGACGAGTTCGACATCTCCACCGTGCACACAGTCTTCTCCGGCGCCGCACCCCTCGACGGCGAGACCGCCGACATCGCCGGCCGTCGCATCAACGCCCGCGTAATGCAGGGCTACGGGATGAGCGAGCTCAGCCCCGTCTCGCACGCCATGCCCTACACCCGCGACGATGTCCCGGTGAGCTCGGTCGGCACCATCCTGCCGAACATCGTGTGCAAGCTCGTCGACACCGAGACAGGCGAGGAGATCACCGCGATCGAAGAGGACGGCCGCACACGCCCCGGCGAGCTGTGGGTGAAAGGTCCCAACGTGATGCTCGGCTATCTCAACAAGCCCGAGGCCACCGCCGAGACGCTGGATGCCGAAGGCTTCCTCCACACGGGCGACGTCGCCGTCTACCACGAGGGGGGCTACTTCTCGATCGTGGACCGGGTGAAGGAGCTCATCAAGTACAAGGGCTACCAGATCGCTCCCGCCGAACTCGAGGCGCTGCTGCTCGGGCATCCGAGGATCATGGATGCCGCGGTCATCGGCGTGCTCGACGACGACAGACAGGAGATCCCGAAGGCCTTCATCGTCGCCGCACCCGACTCCGCGCTCACCGCCGAGGAAGTGACCGCGTTCGTCGCCGACAACGTCGCGCCGCACAAGAAGATCCGCCGGGTCGAGTTCATCGACGCGATCCCGAAGTCGACGTCGGGCAAGATCCTGCGCAAGGACCTCCGCGCCCGGGAGCAGGCCGACTGAGGCGCTCCCGCAGAAGAAAGGGTGCCCGCCGTCCGGCGGGCACCCTTCAGCCGAGAGTGTCTGTCACTCGACGGGGCTGAGCGACTTCGCGACGTGCGTGTGCACGGCCTTCAACCACGACACGAGGAACTCGGCGGTCGACTCGTCGGTGACCTCGCCGTCGTCGGTGATCAGACCGTCGCGCATGTGGATGTAGGCCTCGGGCTGCGCCAGCTCGGGCGACGCGAGGAACGACAGGACCGAACGCAGGTGCTGCTGAGCGACAGCGGTGCCGATCGCGCCGATCGAGGCGCCGATGACGGCCGACGGCTTGCCGGCGAAGCTGTTCTGGCCCCACGGGCGGCTCGCGGTGTCGAGCGCGTTCTTCAGCACGCCAGGCACGGAGCGGTTGTACTCGGGCGTCACGATGACGACGGCATCCGAGCCCTCGATCGACGCCTTGAACTCGGCGGCCTCGGCGGGGATCGCACCGTCGTTGTCGGCCGAGTAGAACGGCAGACCGGCGATCGGCAGCTCGGTGAGGGTGAGATCGGCCTGCGGCGCGAGGCGGATGAGAGCATTGGCGAGGCGACGGTTGATCGACGTCGACGAGATGCTGCCGATGATGATGCCGACGTTGTACGTGGTCATGTCAGAGAAGCCCTTCAAGTATTGGATTCAGTTGCATACATCTTAACGCTGCACCGACAGAGGAGCACACATAGAGATGAACGGACGATGACAATCGCGACTCCACAAGAGCACGACGACCATGCACCCGGCACCCCTGCCAACGCCGCATGTCGGGGGCCCACGGTAAAATCACACCCACGGCCAGTGCCCCGCCGGAACCGAAGGGGACCCCCATGACCAGCGATCCGTCCACCAGGCTCACCGAGGCCTGCCCGCACTGGTGCGACCGCGACCACGACGACCACCCGCCTCCCCCCGACGGCCGTCATCAGTCGACACCGATCTGGCTCCCGGTCACGACGCTGCACCGGAGCACCGGCGACGCCCTGCCTCGGCGGAGGGACGCCGTCGCAGAGGATGCCTGGCTGCTGGCCATGCGCTACATGGGAGACCGGGAGACCTGGGTTGCGATCGCCACCGAGCATCAGCAGATCGAACTGACCCCGGAGAGCGCCGCCCGATTGCACGACGCGCTGGGTACCCTCCTCACACTCCTCACGCAAGGCCGCGAACCGTGGTGACCACCACACGCCGCAGCGCACCGGGGAGCCGCCGTGTCAGTTTCACCAATTCCTATTTGTTCCCACCAACTCTTATCCGGCCCACGCTGGAGGAATGACCTCTGGCCTCGCCTCCACTCCGGAATGGGCGGAGTTCGCGCGCGAGCTGGGGATGCAGTTGCGGCGGGCCCGCGCGTCGCGCGGACTGACGCAGGAGCAGATGGCGGAGTCCGCCGAGATCTCGCTGTATGCCTACCAGCAGTACGAGCGAGGCAGCACCACGAAGGACGGTCCCGCGACCAATCCGCGTCTTGCGACGATCCTCGCGATCTGCCGCACGCTCGACATCGATCTCAGCGACCTTCTGCCGCCGGTACCTCGGGCCCCGCGCCGGTGACGTGGGCGCCCCGTCGGCTGCAATGCACGCCAAGGCTGCACCATCAGGGGCAATGATCTAGACCTGCACCGGGTGCCGGCAGTCCTGCATCGCGGTGACGAGTCCGCGACGCAGCACGGCGATCAGGACGAACGCCCCGGTCGGGGGGGTCTCGACGGGAACCTCCCGCGCCTGGATCCGCGCCACGGCGCGCGGGCTCGGCCCGCTAGGGGAGAGTAGGGATGTACGCTCTCAGGTGCTCACGGAGCGGCTCGTCGCACACGTACACGAACGTGCCGCGGATGCCGCGGGTGAGCAGCACGGCATAGATGTTCTTCACGTAGCGCTCGATGTCGGCATCGGTGTAGATACGCCCGCGTTTTCGATTGTTCTCCCACCCCTTCTTGTCGAAGTAGTGCGATCGATCGAAGCGGATGCCGCCGCTCACCGGGTCGAAGCGCAGATCACGCCCGACGATGATTCCCGCGTAGTTCAGGTCGTACCCCTGAACGGTGTGGATCGAGCCGATCTCGGAGAGGGCGTTCGCAGAGTTGATCCAATCCCGGTCCGCGGAGTTCCAGCGCCATCGACGACCTTCGATCTCGATGTCGTAGGGGCGCTCGTCGAGGGGAATCCGCTTCATCCCCCTCCGCTTCGGGTCGGACTCCCATTTCCACGCGTAGCCCGCGGCCATCCTCGCGAGGCCGTACTGCCGGTCGCGTTCTCGGATCAGATCCTCCATCGGCCCGATCTCGTCGAACATCCCGAACTCGTATTCGCCGAGGTCCGGCTGTGACGGTGCCTGTCCGCTGAGCACCTCTCTGACGAACCCGATGTAGTCGGCGCCTGCTCTGACGCGCATCTGCGTGGTCAGGGGGAAGAAATGGTGACTGGCCTTGGCCTCCCCGACGACCTCGCCGACCACCTCAGGGGGAAGGTCGGCGGGGCGCACGCTCTGCGCAGCATCCATCAGCAGGACGCTGTGCCTGCTCTGCGCGCGGACCCAGTCCAACTGCGTGAGCTCTGCGGAATCGTGACCGAAGAGGCGCGTGTTGATCGCCGCGAACTTGGCGTTGAGCGAGCCCGAGGATTGATTGGCCCGTTGGTTCAGACGGTGTGCTTCATCGACGACGAGGACGTCATACTTCTCGGCCGACTCCCCCACGTCGAACGCGGTCAGCACCATCGATGTGTTGAGACCCGGCGTGCGATCGAACACCTTCCTGATCGATGCGCGGAGGGACTGCTGCGGAACGACCATGCCCACGCGGAGGCCCTTCAGCAGCTCGGGATAGCCCCTCGCGAAGAAGTCGGAGATGGAGCTTCCCTGCTCGGCGTCATCGATGCCGTTCGACCGCTCGATGTCTCGCAGGGTCTTCACGAGCGAGATGCCGACGACGGTCTTGCCCGTGCCCGGGTTGCCCGCGACCACCATCGTGCTCGACCTTTCCGCGTCGAGGTCGTCGAAGAGGGTTTTGAGCACCTCCAGGATCGTCCGCTCCTGGTCGGGCACGAGCGACTTGAAAGGCGAGAGCTTGAAGAAGTCGCTGTTCTCGATGTCCGTCAGCGACTGGCGGAACATTCCTCGTCTGCGGAGCTCGTCAAAGATCTCGTGGAACCGCGTCTGGAACGCTGCGCGGCCGGGATACTCCTCGTTGCGATGCCCGTCATTGGCGTTGATGACGGTGTAGCCACCGTCCGAGTAGAACCACTGGATCAGCAACGACTCCAAGTCGTAGCAGGCCGACCGGTGGAAGGTCTCGTCCAGCAGGATGCGTGCGACGTCGAGGTGTTGCTTCTTCGGGTCGCGTCGGTGCTGCACCATCCGGAGCAACGCATTCCCGGTCTCGCCGACGTAGACGTCGCGGTGGTTGTTGATCATGTACACCGCGGGCCAATTGCTCAGCCGCCCGGTCGCGTCGGGATGGTCGCTGATGGCGCCGGCGTCGAAAGGGATCTCTTCGATCTCAAAGCTGGTCATACTTGGCACTCCGCCCCCGAGCCTTCTCGACCGGGTACTTCTCGCGGGTGATCTCGAGCTTCTCCAGCACGATCGCATCCGGATCCACGCCCAGCCGGTCGGCGAGCTGATAGCAGTAGGTCAAGACGTCGGCGAGTTCGAGCCGGACCCGCTCCGTATCGAACTCGGACGACCACTGAAACTCTTCCAGCAGCTCGCCCGCCTCGATGGCGATCGACTTCGCGAGGTTCTCGGGCGAATGGAACCGCGCCCAGTCCCGCTCCGCGACGAATGCCCGCAGCGCTGATGTCACGGCTTCACTGGTCACGATGCTCAGCCTAGCCAGGGCCTCGTCAGCCGACTCGTAGACTTCCCATCGAGACCTACGGCGCGGGCACCTCGGCTCAGTCCGCGCAGAACGAGACGCTGGCATGGCCGTTCCCGCTTCCCAGGAGGAGCTCCTCGCGGCGATCGAGACGACCTTCACCCGGCTCAGCGAGGATCTCGACCGCATCCCGATCGATGCCGTGCGGATGCCCGTTCTGGACGGGCATGTCACCGGAACCACGATCAGTCCCGCCGATCTGCTCGCCTACTTGATCGGCTGGAACCAGCAGGTTCTCACCTGGCACCGACGTCGTGCCGCGGGCCTGCCCGACGAGTTCCCCGCTCCGGGCATCGCATGGAACGAGCTCGGACTCCTCGCCCAGCGCTACTACGCCGAACACCGCGATGACAGCTGGGAACGCCTCAGAGCGCAGCTCGTCGAGGCGAAGACGCGGATCGTCGAACTGATCGGCGGATACTCCGAGGAAGAGCTCTACGGGGCCCCCTGGTACGGCAAGTGGACGATGGGGCGGATGATCTCGCTCAACACCTCGTCGCCGTACACCAATGCCCGCGGACGCATCCGCGCGTGGCTGCGCACGCTCTGACCACGCCGGTCGATGGCATCGCGGCAGGGGCGTTCTGGGCCGGTTGACCCCACCGTCTCCGGCGTCTGTGCCGCCTCTACGACGCGCGCGTCAGGCGATCCGCGTGGCCCGCACCGGAGGCGTAGCGTGCGCGCATCTGTTCGCTCGCGGCGGGGCCGGCGCGGAACACGAAGCGCTGGTCCGTCACAGGGAGGCCCGTGGCGGGATCGATCGTGACGGCATCCACCTCTCGGTCGGTCTCCGTGTCGACGAGGATCATCGCCCGCGCCGAGGGAGCCAGCTGCTCGTTTCTCCAGGCGGCCATGGCCACCAGGATCGGGCGGAGCGAGCGCCCGAAGTCGGTGAGCACATACTCGTGCCGAACCGGACGGTCCTGGTAGGGGCGCTTGGTGAGGATGCCGCTCTCGACGAGAGTCTTGAGTCGCGTGGTCAGCATGCTCGAAGACAGGCCGATGTTGACCTCGAACTCGTCGAAGCGGGTGTAGCCGTCGAAGCAGTCGTGCAGGATCAACATCGTCCACCACTCGCCGACGTACGACATCGCCGTCGACAGAGGGCACTCCCGGTCTTCGACTCTCACGCGTGCAGCCATTCACCCCTCCTCGAGAACGCGCGATGGGCGGACGACGATCCGCCCATCGCGGATGTTACTGCTAATCTAGCAGTTGTTATGACTGCGAAAACAGAAGTTACTGGTTCCGGGCCGGGTACCGCCGCCACGCCGCGTGCGGTTGTCACCGGCGGGACGCGGGGAACGGGTGCGGCCGTTGTGCGCCGTCTGCAGGACGCGGGGATGAGCGTCACCGTCATCGCCCGCACCGCGGGCGAGAGCGATGCAGCGCGCCACATCCCCGCCGACCTCACTGATCCCGAGTCGGTTCGTGGAGCTGCCAGGCACGTTCTCGACCAGGGAGTTCCGGACGTCGTGGTGCATGTCGCGGGTGGATCCCACTCTCCTTCCGGGGGCTTCGGCGTGCTGGGCGAGGCGGAGTGGATGCAGGAGCTGAACCTCAACCTGCTCTCCGCGGTGCGCCTCGACCGCGAGCTGGTGCCCTCGATGCTCGATGCGGGCCAGGGGGCGATCATCCATGTGGCGTCGATCCAAGCGCGGATGCCCCTCTGGGATGGAACTCTCGCGTATGCCGCGGCCAAAGCCGCTCTGCGCACCTACAGCAAAGGGCTGGCCGGTCAGCTCGCCCCGCATGGCGTCCGCGTCAACACGGTCTCCCCGGGCGGCATCCAGACCGAAGGCGCAGAGCATCTCGTCCAGCGCCTGACCGAGCGATTCGACGGCGACGCGGATGCCGCCTGGAACTCTCTGGTCTCCTCGCTCGGCGGCGTGCCGCTGGGACGTTTCGCCACCCCGGACGAGGTCGCGGCAGCGATCGCATTCCTCGCCTCCGATGCCGCCGCCAGCATTCTCGGCGCCGAGATCGTCGTCGACGGCGGCACGATCCGCACCATCTAGTCGGCTGTCTCAGCCCCCACGAAAAGGAGAACACAATGACCGATGCCTTCACCG
Organism: uncultured Microbacterium sp.; assembly: GCA_947647645.1. Lineage (GTDB taxonomy): Bacteria > Actinomycetota > Actinomycetes > Actinomycetales > Microbacteriaceae > Microbacterium. Next base: position 21,087 of record CANSLE010000004.1, on the reverse strand, counting down.
GCTATGAGCCAACGGCACTGCCCGCACCTGTCGTCGCCTACCTCGACGCCCACGACGAGCGCCGCCACGCCGACGCAGCCGCGACGTTCGCTGCGGATGCGACGGTCCTCGACGACGGGAACACCTACGAGGGCATTGACGCGATCGCCGCGTGGATCGCGCGGTCCTCGAGCGAGTACTCCTACACCAGCACCCGGATCGGCCAGCAGGTCGCCGGCGATGATCGTGCGGTCGTGCAGATCCGGCTCGACGGCGACTTCCCCGGCGGCACGGTCACGCTGCGATACCAGTTCGAGCTTCAGGACGAGCTCATCCGCCGGCTGGCCATCGAGGTCTAGGGGCTGCCGCGTGGGTCTGCACCATCGCCGCCGGCCACCGGCGCTCATGACGCAACCAACGTCAAGAGCCCGGCCGATGGCCGGGCTCTTGACGGGGACACATGTCGCGAGACATCGTTTGGTGGACTTCCGTAGCAGCTTCTCAAACCCCCGGAAGCCGCTCGGATCGCTGATTTCCCGTGTTCTACGGGGATCGCGGGCTCGTGGGTCGCGCCCTCGGGGCGCTCAGATCGCCGATAAGCGCGGTCCCGTGCGGGAGAATTCGCGTCAGTCTCAAACCCGTTTGAGCGTCTCCAATCGAGCCGAGCTGATCGCCGGGTACGCCGAGGGCGCGTGCCCGTGCGGGAGCTGGCGACGCGGTTCAACGTGCACCGCGGCACTGTGCGGGAGATAGCTCGGCAGGCGGGCTTGGCAGCGCGCCAACCAGAGTTGCCGGACGCGATCCGACAGGACGCCGCCCAGCTCTATGCAGGTGGGCTGACGCTCGCTCAGAGCCCGGCGTGAGCGTCGCTGGTCACGAGACGTACTCCGCCCAGGCCGCGGGCGACGAGGTCAGCGAAGAAGCTGTTCCAAGCCGCTCCCGTCTCGCTGGTCGCGACGCGCAGGCCGAGGACTTCACGGCGCCCGTCCGCGTTCACGCCGGTCGCGACGAGGACGACGGCGTTGACCACGCGGCCGCCTTCACGGACCTTCATCGTGAGCGCGTCGGCGGCGACGAACGTAAACGGGCCGGCGTCATCGAGTGGCCGGTGCCGGAACTGCTCGACGTGTTCATCGAGCTCGGCCGCCATCCGCGACAGCTGCGACTTGGACAGCGAGTGGATCCCGAGAGTCTTGACGAGCTTGTCCATCCGGCGCGTGCTCACGCCGGCGAGGTAGCAGTCCGCGACCACGGTGATCATCGCGGTCTCGGCGCACTTGCGGCGCTCGAGCAGCCAGTCCGGGAAGTACGTGCCCTGCCGGAGCTTCGGAATCTGGACGTCGATCGTTCCGACCCGGGTGTCGAGATCGCGGTGCCGGTACCCGTTGCGCGGGGTCGTGCGGTCGGGACTGCGGTGTTCCCATTCGGCGCCGACGACGGCATCCGCGTCCGCGGACAGCAGCGCGTTGATCTTCGTCTGCAGCAAGCTGCGCATCAGATCCGGCTACGCGTCGGACAAGGCCTCAGCGAGCACGCTCGCAGGGTCGACAATATGAGGTGCGGTCATCGTGATGATTCCGTTCGAGTGGGATGTGAGAGTTTCCTCGAAGGATCACACGGTGACCGCGTCTATGTCGTAACCGACGAGCCTGGCCACCGCGCGCTACACCACTATGCGGGACTCAACGCGCGGCTCATGAAAGCCGCTCGTCGCAGCCCGCGGACGCGGATGCTGGTGGAGACCGACACGGTCACCGCGGGGTCGGCGTGGCAGATCTTCAGTGAGCTGAAGACTGCCCGCGCGGGCATCGTCCTGCAGCCGGAAGAGGCTGACGGGGCCAGTATCTTCCGGGTTCAGTTCCCGCGCGCGACGCGGGCAGATTTCCCGGTCGGACGGGGTTTCGCGGTCACCGCGGGCCGGGTCCGACGCGTGCAGGTCGCGGTCTTGTCCCCCGAAAAGGGGACATGATCCGGCTATTTAGTCACGAAGCCCCGTCATAAAGTGGGAGGGAAAGCGTCTCATCACGTGAGAACGACCTTCGCCCGGCGCGAGGGTGCAGCAACAACAGAGGGGGAACTCTGATGGCCAACATGAACGTCACCTACGGTGAGATGACCTCACGCGCCGACCAGCTCATCGCCGGTCGCGACGAGATCAACACGACCCTGCAGCGCCTCCAGTCGCAGATCAACGCGCTCGTCGCACAGGGCTTCGTCACCGACCGCTCCTCCGGCGCCTACCAGGAGGCCTACAACAGGTTCACCTCCGGAGCGACCAACACGATCGGCGGGCTCGAGGACCTCGCCGCGTTCCTGCGCACCACCGCGCAGACCCTCCAAGAGGTCGACACGCAGATCGCGTCGCGCATCGGCCGCTGACCGGGGGCATCATGCCGGGCAACCTGATAGCGGACTACGCGGCTGTCGGCACGGTTGCGACCCACGTCAACACCGCAGCATCACGCTTGGACGGGTTGACTGAGATCCGGGACGCATCCTGGACGGGTTCCGCCGCCGTGGCCGGTGCGGTCGTTCAGTCGAGCCGCCTGCGCGCAGCGCGCGTGCGCGTCATCTCCGATGCGCTCCTGCTGCGAGCGAACGGGGTACGCGACGCGGTGTCAGCGATGATCGACGCGGACACGGCAGCCGCGAACGCGGTGGGCGCACGATGAGCGCGCACTGGTCTGAGGCAGACCCCGGCGCCGGAAGCCCAGCGGACATCCGAGCGGGCGCAGGTATGAACTCGACCGTCGCCTCCCGAGCAGGCGATGCTCTCGGAGACCTCAGCGCGGCGGACGCGGCGCGACAGCAAGGGTGGCAGGCGTCCGCATCCACGACTCTTGCGTCCAGCCTCGCATCCGCGTCCGCTGAGCTACAGCAGGTCACCGAGCAGGCCACGGCGGACGCGAACACATTGTCCGGGTACGCTTCCCAGGTCGAGTCGATCAAGATGCGGCAGACGAGCATCACCAGCCAGATCGACCACGCGACCTCCGGGATGCGCTTCCTGCGCCGCGACCTCGAACTGTGGGACGACCCGGACCTCATCAAACGCTCCGAGTCCCGTATCGCCGACACGCAATGGCGTCTCCGAGGACTGAACGCCCAGCTCGATCAACTCGCCAACGAACGCGCCGCCGCCGACAACGCCGCCCTCATCGCCCTCACTGGCACCACATCCCGCGGAACGCTCGCATCCTGGTCGACCCCCGGAGCACCCGCGAACATGACCCTTGCGCAGCTCGGCGGTATGAGTGAGACCGACATCGCCACCCTCCTCGCTGCACACCCCGAACTCATCGACAAGCTCCTCACCGCGCAGACACCCGAGCAGACCGCAGCGTGGTGGCAGAACCTCACCCTCGACCAGCAACACGCCCTCGTCCTCGGCGGCTCCACCCTCATCGGCGCCTTAGGCGGGATACCAACAATGGTGCGCGTCGCGGCGAACCGCCTCAACGCCGCTGTCGAGTACCGGACAACGCAGAATGAGATTGCACAAGAGCGCTGGTTTGCAAGCCCCCGCGACATCAACGACCTCACCGTCGGCGCCATCGGGAGCAACCGCAGCCTCGACCAGCTACAGAAGAAGTCGGAGTACCTGGAGCGTGTCATGTCGGGAGCGGTCCAGCTCTACCTCTACCAACCAGACCAAGATCGCATAGTCGAGATGATCGGCAACCCGAGCGCGTCGACGACGCATGCCATCACCTACGTGCCCGGCACATTCAGCAACCAATACTCCTTCTACACTGACGACGTGCAGCAGGTCGGAAGGTGGTTGAACGGGCAAGACCAGGACATGGTCGTGTTCGTCTGGCACGGCAGTGAGTTCCCCGGACAGGCCCCCGGAACAGCGCAAGTAGACGGGATTCTCGCCGCAAACGAAGCTCCCCTTGCCCTCAAGACGGGTGGTGGTCTGGCCGCGTTCCAGAATGAAGTCGCGACCGACCCTCATCTCACCTCGGCACGACACGACGCGATTGCTCACTCTTGGGGCCTCGCCGCGACGACCGCCTCTGAACTCAAGGGAGCGAGATACGACAGTGTCGTCTCCCTATCCGGCGCATGGATGCCGCCGGGATGGGAAGGACAGAGCAACACTGCCTACTCGCACTACACCTACACCGACTTCCTCACCGTCGCGAAAGACCTTGATCTCGTCGGCGCCGGGAACATTCCGGACACCAACCCCGCCTTCGCCAAGCCCCTTGGCGATCCCATTCCCACCCACGGTGACTGGACGCTCACGCTGCCGACCAGCAGCAGCCCGTACGCCGCCAGTGAGCCCGTCAGGATCCCCATGAACACAGACCTCGCAGGCACCCACTCTCTCGTGGCCAGCAGTGACAACGAGAATCTCGCCATTCTCCGTTCGGTTCAGAGAGACCTACTCCGGTGAAGAGAACCACTCACGCGCTTCGCGTCACGTCAATCCTGCTAGCGGGGATAGTCCTTGCTGGATGCACTTCGAAAGGCAGTGCTGTGAACATGACCCCCCAGCAGGCGAAGGAATCGACACAAGCCATTGAGAGAGAGATTCTGGGCCTTGTCCCCGCACAGGACGCTGTCGACACGAGCCAGAACTCATCCGGCGTCCTCCTCACGTGCGCTGAGAAAGGCGCAGTCCGCTGGACAGGTGGAGCGCACGCCGACCTCGCGGATGGCGCGAACGTCGCTGGCATTCTCGAACTCGTCCGGAAGGACTTTGCTGGTCGCGCTGGGTTCAGTACCCAGGTTCGGGCAGATGGACCGGATCAGGTCCTCGATATTACCTACTCGGATGGGTCGATATGGATTGTTGGACCCATGAAGCGTGGGGCGGTACTGTCGATAGTCTCGGGGTCTGCGTGCTTCCCGAAACCCGACGATGTTCGTCCGGGCGAGCAGTACTAGGCCCACCCTCATCGGCGCACTCGACGGGCTCCCGCCGGCAATCCGCGTCCCCGCGAATCGCATCAACGCGGCGAACCAACTGCCAGACCTGGAACGACGTCAGTTCGCCGCTGACTTCAACCACCTCTCCACCATCAACACAAACTTCGTCGACCCACACTTGGTCAACTACCTCCGACGCGTAGCCGACGGAGACGTACAGCTCTACCTCTGGCGACCCGAGAAGGGCGCGATCATCGAAATGGCTGGAGACCCACGCACCGCGAGATCCGCACTGTTCGTCGTTCCCGGCACCAACGCGAGCATCAGCGAATTCACCAGCCAAAAGCCGACCACAGGGTTCGCGGACTGGCAGGTGAAAAACTCGCGACAGCACAGCGTCCTTGCATTCACAGTGGTGACAGGACCCATGCCGTACCTCACTCCGAACCCCGCCGACTTCTGGTACAACGGCCCGCAGAACAATGCGTTTGCCGTTGCCCGAGCCCCGGAGCTCGCCGCGTTTGAGCGGGGCATCTTCGCCGCCATGCCAGGCGTTCCTACCTTGAGCTATGAGCACTCCTACGCCACGGCCGTGGGCTCCGCCGCGGAGAGTCATGGTGGTACACCGACCGCTCGGGTGCTCGCGGGAGGCGTCGGCGCGATGTACGGCTACGAGCCCGCAGAGAATGTCACCCGATATGCGATCCAGGCACCGAATGACGTCAACCGCATCTACGGTGGCCAGCAGGCTTGGGATGTTGGTTTCGGAGTAGCTTCAGAGTCGATTCACGGCATACACGTCCTCGACTCAGGGATGAGTGGCCTGCCGATGAACCCTTCCATCGCTCAGCTCGAGACCGTCTTGGCCGGCCCGCTGGCCGTTCCGATGCAAGTACCAGCGGCGGTCGAGAACCACATCAACCTCATGAGCGACGAGGAGAACATCAATGGCTCAGCGCTCCATAATGTCCAGCGATTGCTTGAGTAGAGGCAGATAGATGAAACGTGCGGCCTGCCTCGCGGGGCTTCTGGCGATTGCGCTTCTTATGGGAGGGTGTGCAACAAGTTCAATGCCAAGCTACGTAGACGTCTCCGGCGAGACGAAGGCGTCTCTGCAGGAGATTATCAACCTCATGCCAGCTGGAGCGGTAGCCACCTCGCGGCCAGAACAAGCGCCGGACTCATGCGAAATCAGCATGGTCGGGGGTAAACGGGACGGCTTCTTTTACACGGGATCCGTAGACATCGTGCTTCCGACGGGCACCGATGTTTCCTCCGTAGTCAATGAACTCCCATCGCGCCTCGGCGACGGCTGGCAGAATATCCCGGTGGGCCTGAAACTGTCGTTCCCGACTGTGGAGCTGCGCAACACTCGCACCGAGGTACAGGTCAATGTCATGGGCTCCAAGCCGGAAGAAGCGACACCTTCCATCTACCTGAATGCCATCTCGCGGTGTGGAGAGCGCCCAGCTGGCTAAGGTCGACGAACCGCAAGATTCGTAGAGTGCCACGACATGACGGAGGGCTGCTGCCCGGATAGGTGACGTCTGATTTGGGTTGCCCGGGAGGGCGGGCCTAGAAGGATGTTGCTGTACCCAAGCCCTACCCGTCCGAGTTCCGTGACGACGTCGTGCGCGTCGCGCGTAACCGCGAGCCCAGAGCGTGCGGTGGAAGCGTGCGATCTTGCCAGGCGTGGGATTTGTATGCCGAGGCGTTGTCGGAGAGGACCCGCTCGACGCGGACACCACGCTCGGCGAATCAGGTGACGGCGCGGTGCGGGACACCGATTGCCGTTGCGGCCTTCTCGCCCGCGCAGGTCTCGGCGTAAGCGACGCGGGAGCGGTCACCGGCGAGACCATGAGCATCTTCGCCGCGACCTGCGGCGACCAGTGATCCTCAACGATCAGGCGCACCAGGCAGAGTCGGGCGCGTGGAGTCAGGGCGGCGTTAGCGTGGGACACGAGGGCCTCCTGGTTCGTGAAGCGGTTGAACTCCTTCACAACCAGAGGCCCTCGCCTCTCAGCTCTTCACTGCCGTGTCACCGAAACAACGTCCCTGGACATCACACCGAGGACATCATGGCCACGAGGCGGCCGACGACTTCGCCGTTTTTGAGCTTCGCGATGCCGTCCGCGATCTCGTCGAACGTGACGTGGGTCAGATTTGAGGACACTTTGCCGTCCGCGATCAGGTCCAGGACGGCGGTGCAGTCGTCGTTGCTGCCAGCCAAGGACCCGACCAGGTGGACCTGTTTCGAGACGAGATCGACGATGGGGATCGTTGCCTCGGCGACGCCCAAGCCGACTTGGACAACGGTGCCGCCGGCGCGGACGGCGGTGATGGCGTCGGCCGTGGTTGTGCCGAAGCCTGCATAGTCGACGACGACGTCGAGATCCTGGTCGGCGAAGTCGACAATGGCCTCGCTCACGTGCGTGATCCCGAGGGACGCTGCGAAGTCCCTCGCCTTGGGGTTCTTCTCTGCGACGAACACGTCCGCGCCGAGGCCCAGAGCGATCTGAGCCCCGAGGGAGCCGAGGCCACCGAAACCGATGATCCCTACCTTGGTTCCCCGCGTCACACCTCCCTGGCCCACGGCGGCATGGTACGCAGTCATACCAGCGTCGCTCGCGGCGGCGGCTTGATCCCAGCCGATGCCGTCGGGAAGGGGCACGACGAACGCGGCGGGGGCGGCGACCCTGGCAGCAAAACCACCGTTGAGAGACGTTCCGGGCCCCTCCATTTTCGCCGGAATGACTACCCTGTCGCCGACTTTGAATGCGGTGACGTCGGCTCCGACCTCAGCGACGACGCCTGCTATCTCGTGGCCGAGCGTGATGGGGTGGAATGGCAGCGCGGAGGTGAGGGTGCCGTCGAGGTAGCCGGTGTCGGTGTGACAAATACCGGCCGCTTTGACGCTGACGATGACGCCGTCAGCCTCGAGCGTGGGCTCGTCGACGTCGTTCAGTTGGATCGGTCGCCCCTGTTCGACGAACTGCCATGCCTTCATATGAGACCTCCTCTGTCATGCGGTCACCAGGCGCGCAGATGCGAAATGTGATCGCTCGTCACCAGCTAACCATTATTCCCGGCGCCAGGGCCCCCGTGACGATGAGTCACGAGACGTCGCGCGCATCTCCTGACTGCCCCCTCGTGTCAGCGCCGCCGCTCCCCGGGAGGTGCGTAATACAGCAGCGGTCGAGCTCGCGGATCGGCACCCGCCCCGTTCCGGTCGGCATCCCGAGTTCGAGGGGCCGGATGCGGAAAGCGGCCGCGCTCAGGGACGCTGAGGTGAACGCCACAAAGCCCACCGACAGCGGGGCCGTCGTGACCCCGCAGGTCCCGACGGCCCCGCAGGAGTCAGCGCTGTCTGTATTCCTCGGCCGCGGCGGCCACGTCGGTCGCGAACGTTCCCAGGGTGATGGCGGTGGCTCCACCATCGACGGGAATCGTCACCCCGGTGACATAGTCCGCAAGGTCGCTGGCGAGGAAGGTGGCGACCTTCGCGATGTCGTCGGCGGTACCGGTGCGCTGCAGGGGCTGCGAGGGCCCGAGCCGTTCGGCGAGGAACTCGGCGAACGGGACGGCCTCCTCGTCGGGCAGACCGAAGCCTCGCGCCATGATCGGCGTCATGATGATCCCGGGTGCGATCGCGTTCGATCGGATACCGAGCGGAGCGAGCTCCGCGACCGCCTGGCGGATGATTCCGACCACTGCGTGCTTGGCGATCGTGTATCCGGCGCTCGCCCATCCCCCCTGCAGCGCGGCCGCGGATGCGGTGGAGATGATGGATCCACCGGTGCCCTGCTTCACGAACTGTCGTGCCGCGTACTTGTGACCGAGGAGTACCGAACCGGTCAGCAGCGCGATCGTCCTGTCGAATCCGGCCGAGCCGATCTCGAGCATCGGCGACCGGTCACCCCCCGCGCCGGCGTTATTGAACATGACGTCGAGCTTGCCGAAGCGCTCTACCGTCGCGGCCACGAGCGCCTCGATGGCGCTCTCGTCCGTCACGTCGGTGTGCACGTAGAGCACGCTGTCCCCGAGCCGGTCGACAATGGATCCGCCGAACTCGTCCTGGATGTCGGCGATGGCGACCTTCGCGCCCTCAGCGACGAAGCGCTCGACCGTCGCGAGTCCGATGCCGCTGGCCCCGCCGGTGACAATGGCGACCTTGCCTTCGAGCAATCCTGTCATGATGTTGTCCCTGTCTTCTGGCCCTTGGTTCTCGCGCCTGCGGGTGGGCCGAGCCGCGCGGGCGCTGTCCGTCATTGTTGGCGGATGGCTCCTGACGCGAACGCGTCGATCGTGTTCGCATAGACGGCTTCCGGGTCCGCACCCGCGGTGACCATGACCTCGAGTGCGATCCGGGTGGCACTGGCGACAGCCGCTGCCGCGGTGCGAGCAGCGACGCTGTCGGCGCCCGAGGCGAGGCGCGGGGCGATGATGCTCACGAAGGAACGCTCACCGTCGTGGACTTTCCTCAGGAACACCGACCACATCTCGGCATCCGCGAAGACGAGGGGGAAGAGGGCGCGGGTGCGTGCCTCCTGCCCACCGCCGAGACCGGCGCGGAAAGCCTCGAGAAGGACCTCGGGAAGCGGAGCGCCCGGAGCGGCTTTCGTGATCGTCTCCTCGAAGCGAGCCGTTGTCCAGTCGAATACGGGGCTCACGCTCTCCGCCTTGGTGGGGAAGTACCGATAGAACGTCCGTTGCGAGACCCCGATGACGTCGGCGATCTCCGCGATCGTCAGATCGGTCGTCCCGCGGGAGATGAAGAGGTCGCAGCACCGCTCCGACGCACGCAGGCGAGCAGCCGCGACGCCCTCGACTTCGGCCATGCCACTGACACTACCCCTATGGTGGCAGTAACTGCCACCACGTCCACCGCGCTCACACATCGTCCGGCAGGCGGCAACGCCTCCGCTACATGGACACCATGAAGGGCACCCGCAGCGCGACGCGCCGGGGTGGACCCTGGAACGACTCGCCGACATTCTGCCGCTCCGCCCAGCGCGGCCCCTGCCGGACCGTTGAGGCGCTCGACATCGCGAAGGTTCGGATGTCGTACAACCCCGCCACACGGGACTCCCGGGACTGGCATCTCGCCCACCGCCACCGCGAACGGCTCACCGCCGCTTGACACGCAATAGGAGCATCACAGTCCCCTCAGACCGGGTGGTCATGACCAGGGTGTCCGGGAAAGCGGGTCAGGCTTACGTGGCTCCACGACCTCGGCCTCGGATACCTCGCCATCCCCGACGACACCAACCGCCTCCTCGCCCTGCTCGACCGCCTCGTCGACCACGGAGCAACCGTCATCGGCATCGCGCACAGTCTGCGCGTCGGCGCCCACGCCGACCACGTCATCGACATCAACCCCGGAGACGGACACCAAGGCGGGACCATCGTCTACCACGGCCCACCCACTGGACTGCACACGGCCCCGACATCGTCGACCGGACGGCGCCTCCGCCGCGCCACCACCACGGGCTCCTAGCCAGGGCCTTCGCGCAGAGTCGTCGACGAGCGCACTCATTCACGGGTTATGTACTTAACAATCCATAATCTGCTAGCGTGGTCACATGGCCCGCCCCCGCATGTTCGATGAGACCGCTGTGCTCGACGCCGCCGCAGCACAGTTCCGGGTGCGAGGATTCGCCCAGACCTCGACGGAGCAGTTGTGTGAGGCGGCGGGGGTGCGACGCAGCAGCCTGTACAACACGTTCACGTCGAAGGACGAGCTGTTCGTCCGCGCGTTGGAGCGGTACGTGGAGACGACGGACGCACGCCAGATCGCGATACTGGAGGACGCGAGCCTGGAAGGGATGGCGCGGCTGAGAGCGCTTCTCGAAGTGATCCTCGATGAGGAAGTGACCGCGACGACCGACGGGCATGCAGCCGGCTGCATGGTGGTAGGAGCGCGAATGACACCCGACCACGGGGATCGGGACGGGCGCGTGAAGCGCATCCTGGACCGCGCCTTGGAGCGACAGCTGTCACAGGTCGCGCACGCCGTCGCCGTCGGCCAACGAGACGGAACGGTGCGCGGGAGCGCTCATCCCGGCGACGCGGCACGACTGGTGGTGGCGATCATCTCGGGAGTGCGAGTGATGGCCCAGGCAGGGTCTACACCAGAGGAGCTGCGTCGAATGGCGATCCTCGGGCTTGACGCTCTGAAACCCTAGAACCTCTGCGCTCGCCGTCCGGTACGCCGAGACGCAGTTTTGAAGCCCCTTGCTGTGCCGTAATTTTGGACTTTGTTATACAGAATTGGCGAACACCTACACATGGAGAGACCTGTCATGAAGAGACACCTGTACGCGCTGATGCTCACGATCATGGTCGTGGTGATGAGCGAATTCCAGACGGCGGGGATGATGCCGCAGATCGCCACAGACCTGGGCGTGAGCACCGGGCAGGTCGGCACCGTGGTCACCCTGTACGCACTGGGCATGGCGCTCGGCGGGCCCGTGTTGGCGTACATCCTGAGGCACCGACCACCGAAAGGCGTGCTGCTGGTCCTGGTCGCCGCGTACGCGGTGCTGGAGGTGATGGTGCCGCTGGTGCACGAGTTCTGGTGGCTGGCAGCGCTGCGGGTGCTGACCGGGTGCCTGTCGGGGGCCGCGTACGGGATCGCCGTGTCTTTCAGCGCCCGGCTGGCGCGCAGCCCGGAGAAAGTCGGAGAGGCGGTGTCGATCGTGCTCGGAGGGATCATGATCGGTACCGTCATCGGCCTGCCGCTGTCGCACTTCCTCGCCTCCCGGTGGGGCTGGCAGTCGAGCTTCTTCGTACTCGGGATCGCGGCGTTCGTCGTGTTTGTCGTCAGCTGGCTCGCGCTGCCTGCGCGGGATGCCGCAACCTCCGACGCAGCCGCACAGGACCTGCGCAACCTGCGCCAGCCACGGCTCTGGGCGCGGTACGCGGTCAGCCTCCTCACGATAGGAGCGGCCTTCGCCGGCTTCTCCTACTTCACCCCACTGCTGGAGCAGAGCGCCGGCTTCACTTCGAACGGCACGACGTGGATACTTCTCGCCTACGGCGTCGTCTCGTTCGTCGGGAACCTGGTCGTCGGCAAGATCGCCGACCGGCACGCCATTGGCGTCCTGCGCGTCGGTCATGCGCTCCTGTTCGTCGCGCTGGCATTGCTCGGCGCGTTCAGCACTGTGTCCGCGCTCGCGCTGGCCATGGTGCTCGTCGTCGGGGTTGCGGGTGTGCCGATGAACCCGGCGCTGGTCGCTCGAGTCGCGCAAGTCGGCGGCACCGGCAACATGGTCTCCACCGTCCACGCCTCGCTGATCACCCTCGGCATCGCCGTCGGCTCGGCCGCCGGCGCCGCAGCGATCAGCCTCGCCGACCAGACGCCGGCCGCGGCGATGTGGCTCGGTGCCGGGCTCGCCGTCCTCGCCGCTCTCGCCCTCGCCGCACAGACACGTCCTGCACGTCACCCGTCCGCGGCGGAAGCCGGTCCGAGCAGCTCGACGCCGGAGAGCAGGCGCAGCTAAGCCACGTAGGTTCGTGTATCGGCGTCTCAATCGAGGCACATCCCGCGAGTGGGGGATCAAGGAAGAGCATGCGCCGCGGCGATCGCCTGGTCGCGTCAGCATCAGAGTTGTCGAACGGCAGGTGAGGGGCGATCAGCTGGTGTCCGGGACGGTTCCAGGCGAGCACGTCGTTTCGTCGCCCGAGCAGCACAGCGGGCCTGCCTGCCAGGGCGTGGAGCAGGTCGATCGCGCGGGGGTCTGGCTTCTCGGGCCGACGGCGGCGCGGGCGAGAAGACCGCGCCCGCACCAATCTCGACGCCGTTACCTCAGAGCCCACCGACGCCGTCGCAGGCGGCCTCGCCCACCGGCCACGGTCACTTCGGCGGCTGCTCCTGCTTCGCTTTCGCCTGCCAGCGACGCCAGGTGGGTTCGGGCATCTCGATCAGCTCCACGAACCTCGCGGTCGACATGCCCGCCTCGACGCGGATCACCCTACCTGAAGAGTTCGCTCTTCTGCGGGGAGTGCAAGATCTGCGGGGAGTACAAGAGCAGACTCATCATCCACTACTCGAAGAACGCCGCCGGGACGATCTACCCCTACTTCGTCTGCGTCGGACGCCACCAGAAGAGAACCAACTGCACGATGTCGGCGATCAACATCCACGACGTCGAACGTCAGGTCGAGAACCTCTACAAGCTCGTTGCGCTCTCTCCCGAGGGTGCCGCGATGACCAAGTCCCGACTCAAAGCGACGATGGAAGCCGGCGCAGCCGAAGCGAAGCGCACGCAGAAGACGCTCATCACTCAGCAGACCAGGCTCATGGAACGGAGCAAGAAGCTCCTTGACGGCCGCCTCGACGGCACCATCCCTGGTCAGCTGTACCGAGAAGAGCAGGAACGCATCAACCGCGAGATGACCGCGGTCAGCGACCGCCTGGGCGCCCTCCAGACCGGAGTTCGAAGTCCTCGAACAGAACCTCGACGACGCCATCGCCCTCGCCGAGAACTGCTACGAGGCCTACCGCCGCGCACCCGAGGCACTACGCCACGATCATCACCGTTACCGAAACGACCAACGGCGCCTCTCCGGAAGGAGAAGCGCCGTTAGAAAGTGGCTCGGACAAGGTCACTTGTTCTAAAGAGACCGATGTGGTGGACCTAAGGAGATTCGAACTCCTGACCTCCTCGATGCGAACGAGGCGCGCTACCAACTGCGCCATAGGCCCATGAACAGGTTCTACATTATCACGCGTCGCGGGCCGTCGATGCACCGGCAGGATGGGGAGATGAGCTCCACCCGCCCCTCCCCTCCCGTCGTGCGCAACGTCCGCCTCTGGTCCTCCTCGTCGTCGGATGCCGTCGACATCGCCATCGCAAGCGGCGTCATCACCGAGATCACACCCGCGGCGAAGCGAACCGAGGAGAACGACGGGCGCGACGCGTACGACGGCCGCGGTCTGCTGGCGCTGCCCGGGCTGGTGAACGCCCACGCGCACGTCGACAAATCGTGGTGGGGCCTGCCCTGGCAGTCGTACGGCGGCGAGGGCACGACCGAGGGCCGCATCCGCCATGAGCGTGCGCGCCGCGACGCACTCGGCATCCCGTCGGTTGAGATCACCGGCGCCGTCCTCGAGCAGATGGTGTCACACGGCACCACGGCGATCCGCACGCATGTCGACGTCGATCCGGGCGTCGGGCTTCGCGGCATAGAGGCGGTGCGCGAGGCGATCGCCGCCTACGACGACACCCTCGCCGTTCAGATCGTCGCCTTCCCGCAGGACGGCGTTCTGCGGCGGCCGGGCGTCCTCGCACTCCTCGATCGTGCGGCGCACGACGGTGTCGAACACATCGGAGGCCTTGACCCCGCCACCATCGACCGCGACCCCGTCGGGCAGATCGACGCCCTGCTGGCGCTATCCGCCGACCACGGCGTCGGCATCGACATCCATCTGCACGATCCTGCCGAGCTCGGCGCCTTCCAGATCGAGCTCGTCCTCGACGGGGTCGAACGGCTCGGGCTGCACGGGCGCGTCAACATCGCCCACGGCTTCGCCGTCGCCCAGCTCGAGACGGGTCGGCGCCGAGACCTGCTGGCGCGTATGGCCGGGCTCGGCGTCACGATGACGACGGTCGCTCCCCTGCGTCTCCCCCAGCTACCGCTACACGAACTCGACGAGGCAGGGGTCGCCTTCGGATTCGGCACCGACGGCATCCGCGACCTGTGGAGCCCTTACGGCACCGGTGACCTCCTCGGCATCGCCTGGCAGTACGCGCGCGCGTCCAGCATCGTCTGCGACGAGGATCTGCACCGGGTCATCGAGATCGCGACAGGCGGCTCGGCGCCCTTCGTCGGGCTGCCGACGAACCGGCTCGAGGTCGGGGACCGCGCCGACATCGTGCTGGTGGATGCCGAGAACACGATGGACGCCCTCGTCCGCACGCCGCGGCGCGAGGCGGTCATCGCCCACGGCGGACTGCTCGTCGGCTGAGCGCGTCGATCTCGGCTCAGCGGCGGGCGTCGACGGTCACTGTCCGGACGCGCGGCGCTCGAGCAGCCGACGCACATGCGCCTCGATAGCCTCGTCGCCCGCGGCGGCCCCGCCGACGAGTTCTTCCTCCTCGCGCACGGCCGGTCGCATCTGCAAGGTGACCGGCCGCTGACGCTCGGCACGCGCGCGCATGGCCTCCTCGACCGCCCCACGGCGCAGGGCCTCTCGCGCTTCGGCCTCATCGAGAACCGCGGCGGCACGCGAGCCCGCGGACGCGGTGAGCGGTCGCGGCAGTTCACGCGGCATCCACGACGCACGCTCGGCGCCGAGGGAGAGATCCTGGACCTCGCGCGCCACACGCTCCACCGGGACCACGTCCTCACGCACCGCAGTGCGACGGCGGACGGTCGACATCCGCTGCAGTAGCAACACGCAGCCGAGCAGCAGTGCACCGGAGACCCAGAGGACCAGCTGCGATCCCGTCGCGACGAGCTGCACGCCGCCCCAGGCGCCGAGGCCGAGAGCGAGGAGAGCGAGGATGCTGACGATCAGTCGTGCGCGGCGGCGCGCCTGCGCACGACGGACGTCGGGCCGCGCTCGCTCACGTGCCGCGGCGAGTGCCGCGGCTTCACGCGCTGCAGCGGCGTCGGCGCGTGCCTGGAGCTTCGCGACCTCGAGTTCCGCACGCACACGGGCAAGTTCCGCCTGCTCCCGTTCGGCTTGCGCCTGGCGGGCGAGACGCTGCTGCGCCATGGCCGTGCGGGCATTGAGCTCCAGGCGGACCTCCCGCGGGGTCTCACTCGTCTCGGCGAGCACCCGCAGTGCCTGGTTCAGGCGCACGGCGTTGCGCTCGGCGGCGTTGAACTGATGCCGCCCGTGCCACGAGGGCAGGAGGTAGATCATCCACAGCGCGACGGCGACAAGGACGATCACCCCGCCGCCGAGAACCTGTCCACCCATGTCGACCACCGTACGGCGGAGAGCCCTCCACGCCGCGACATCCGACCGCGTGTCTGACCTTCATGTCGAAGCTGAAGGTTCGATCGCCCGCGCTGAGCGCGAGTGTCAGTCCACGACGCGGTCGGTGGCGGGGATGGCCGCGGCATCCTGGGGCGCTCGCCCGCGCAGCCAACGCGTGAGGACGCCCTCCGGAACCTCCTCGCGCACGAGAGCGAAAGCGTAGTGGTCACGCCAATCGCCCGAGATATGGATGAAACGGCGGCGCAGCCCCTCGTAGCGGAAGCCGAGCTTCTCGACGACGCGCAAGCTCGCCTTGTTCTCCGGACGGATGCAGATCTCCATACGATGCAGAGCCAGCTCGCGGAAGCAGACGTCCGTGGCGAGCGCGACCGCGGTAGGAGTGATGCCGCGCCCGGCGAACCGCTCGCTCACCCAATACCCGATCGTCGCCGACGACAGCGAGCCGCGGGCGATCCCCCACACGTTCAGCTGCCCCGCGACCTCGCCCTCGTACTCCATCACGAAGGGCACGCCGCCACCGTCGCGGTACTGCTGCAAGAGACGACGGATGCCGAGGCGCATGTCGAACGAGACGGGCCCATCCGGACTCGTCGCCTCCCACGGCCGCAACCAGGGCCGATTGCTCAACAGCTCGGACTGCAGCACGCGCGCATCACGCTGTTTGATCAGCCGGATGGAGATCGGGCCATGTTCGCGGGGCGCCGTCATCTCCATCGGCTCCCCCTCCGGTGCTCCGGGACGGAGCACGCGTCAGAGCGACTCCGCAAAGTCCTTCAGCCAGGGTCGCAGCTCGGGGCCGAGGTCGTCGCGATCGGTGGCCAGCTGCACGATGGCCTTGATGTAGTCCACCCTATCGCCGGTGTCGTAGCGACGACCACGGAAAACGACGCCCAACACGCCGTCGGTGACGGCGAGCTCCTGCAGGGCGTCGGTGAGCTGGATCTCCCCTCCCTTACCGGGCTCGGTGCGCTCGAGGATGTCGAACACGCCGGGCGTGAGGACGTAGCGCCCGATGACGGCGTAGTTGGAGGGGGCGTCCTCCTTCTTGGGCTTCTCGACCAGACCGGTCACGCGAACGACGTCCGGATCGTCCGTGGGCTCCACGGCGGCGGCGCCGTACAGGTGGATGTGGTCGGGGTCGACCTCCATGAGCGCGATGACGGTGAGACCGGATGCCGCGTTCTCCGCCAGCATCTTCGACAGCAGCTCATCGCGCTCGTCGATGAGGTCGTCGCCGAGCATGACCGCGAAGGTGGAATCGCCCACGTGGTGGCGGGCCCGCAGCACCGCGTGACCCAGTCCCTTCGGCTCGCCCTGACGGACGAAGTGGATGTCGGCGAGCTCGGTGGACTGCTGCACGGCACGGAGTTTCTCGTGCGCGCCCTTCGTCAACAGGTTCGACTCGAGCTCGGGCACGGAGTCGAAGTGGTTGGAGATGTTGTTCTTGTTGCGCCCCAGGATGATGAGGACGTCGTCGATCCCCGCCTTCACGGCCTCCTCGACGACGTACTGGATCGCCGGCTTGTCGACGACGGGCAGCATCTCCTTCGGCATCGCCTTGGTGGCCGGAAGGAACCTCGTGCCGAGGCCCGCAGCGGGGATGACGGCTTTGATCGCGCGAGCAGACATGCCCCACACCCTACCGGCGTCGGCCGACCCGCTCATGACCGTCGCCGCCGCGCACGTCGCCGCGCCGCCTACAATCGGACCATGACCGACGGCATCGACGATGCGAAGCGCGCGCTGCGCGCCGATCTGCGCGAGCGCCGTCAGCAGCGCTCCGAGGCGATGCGTGCGGCCGACGCCACGGGCGTGAAGACTCAGCTCGACGCGCTCGTTGCCCGCACCGGGGCCCGCTCGATCTCCTGCTTCCTGTCGGCGCCCGCCGAGCCCGGAACCCACGAGTTCGTCGCGGATGCCGTGGCGCGCGGCATCCGCGTCCTCCTTCCCGTCACGCGCGCCGACGGGCTGCTCGACTGGGTGGTGGCGGAGCCCGGCGCCGACATCGCGGAGGGCCTGTTCGGGATGCCGGAGCCCGTCGGCGAGGTGCTGAGCCCGCTCGCCGTCAATGACGTCGATCTGCTCGTCATCCCCGCTGCCGCCGTCGACCGCGGCGGGATGCGCCTCGGCTGGGGGCGCGGGTACTTCGACAAGACTCTCGGCTCCATGGAGCACTGCCCGCCCGTGTACGCCGTCGTCTTCGACTCCGAACTGCTCGACGAGGTGCCCCGCGATCTTCACGATCAGCCGGTCACCGGTGTCGTGACCCCCACCCGTACCGTCGAGCTCACGTCACCGCGACGCTGAGCCTCCCCTTCCCCGGAGGACACATGCCCACCTACGCGTATGCCTGCACGCACTGCGGCCACCGCTTCGACGCGGTCCAGTCGTTCGCGGACGCCACCCTCACCGAGTGCCCCGAGTGCGGCGGCGCACTGCGCAAGCAGTACGGATGCGTCGGCGTGACGTTCAACGGTTCCGGCTTCTACCGCACGGACTCGCGTGCGTCCACCTCCGGCGCGGCCACTGGCGCGGGGGGCTCGACTTCGACATCATCGAAGTCCGAGGCGACGTCCTCGCCCGCACCGTCGGGGACATGACCGGCGACAGCCGGAGAATCGGAGGAAACATGATCAAGGGCTTCAAAGACTTCATCATGCGCGGCAACGTCATCGACCTCGCCGTCGCCGTCGTCATCGGTGCGGCGTTCACCGCGCTGGTCAACGCCGTCGTCGCGGCGATCATCAACCCGCTCATCGCGCTCTTCTGGAAGGCCGACGCCAACGGCAAGCTCGGCCCCACGGTCAACGGACTCTACGGCGAGGTGACCTTCCCCATCGGCGACCTGATCAACGCGGTCATCACCTTCCTGGCCGTCGCCCTCGTCGTCTACTTCGTCTTCGTCGTGCCGATGAACCACTTCAAGGAGCGTCAGGCCGCCAAGGCCGGCGTCGCGGAGGAGCCGGAGTCGAAGCTGCCCACCGAGCAGGAACTGCTGATCCAGATCCGCGACCTGCTGGAGAAGGAATCCTCCGCACGCTGACCTCGCGCTAGTAGTGCGGCGGAACGTCCCGACGCATCCGCTCGTCGTTCGGCCCCGACGCCCCTTCCCCACGAGGGACAGGGGCGTCGTCCGCGTCCGGGGGAAGCTCCGGCGACGGATCCGTGCCGGGGGCCGGGGTCAGCCGCGCGCGCCGCGAACCGGTGACACGTTCGACACGCTGGCGATCGTCCGCAGACATCCCACTCACCGCAGGTCGAGCGGCTCGGTCACCGTCCCGGCCGTGGGCGTCTCGGGTGACGCGCCCAGGATCGCCGCAATCCGCGACGCCACACCAGCGGGGTCGCTGTAGAGGTCGAAGGCATGCACGCGAACATAGTGCCACCCGAGACGGCGGAGCACCTGGGGCCGCAGCCGCAGGCTCTCACGCAGAGTCTCCCCCATGCTGTCGGAGTCGCTCTCGACCACCACCGCCTTGCCCCGGTGCTGCGCGACGAGCGGGAGCAGACCGCGGTAGTCGACGTCGACGGCGAGGCCGAGCGCGCGCAAGTGGCCTGCGAGGGTCAGTGTGAGCGGATCGGCGAGATCCTCCAGCCGCGACTCCCGCGCTCGCGCGGCGATGCCGCCGAGGATCGACATGAGCGTCGCCGCCCCCGACTCCAATCGCCCCTCGTCGAAGGCCGACGGGCGGATCGAGGAGACGATCACCATCGACCGGCGTGCACGCGTCATGCCGACGGTGAGCAGGCGCTCTCCGTCGGGACCCGAGAGATCCCCGAAGTCGCTGAGCACCCGGCCGTGCTTGGTCAACCCGAAGCCGAGCGAGAAGACCACGCGGTCACGGCTCTCCGCGACCGACTCCTCGAGGCCCAGCACTGCGAACGGCTCGGCCGTGTCGCGACCGACGAAATCCGCCACATCCGAACGACCGGCGAACGCCGCGGCGACGGCCGCTCGCACGCGCTCCGCATGGCGCACCGACGCGGTCACGACCATGAGCGTCTCGGTGGGCCGGTTCACGGCGTGCTCGACGACGAGCGTCACGACGCGCGCCACCTCGGCATCCGGGCTCTCCACGGCGCCCGTGAGCGGGTCGGGTGCCCCCGTCCCCCCTTCGACGTAGTCGACGCTGAGGCTTCCGCGACCGAGGTACGATCCGGCCCAGGGGAACGAGACGAGTCGACCACCGTAGAACGCGCCGTTCACGAGCTCCGCCAGGTCCTCGCCGCCGGCCCGATAGCTGCGGGTGAGGGTCTCAACGGGCACCAACTCGGACAGGCGCTCGAAGACGCTGACGTGATCGAACGGCACCTCGGGCTCGTCGTCGGCGGTGGGATGCCCCGCCCCGACGCGGAACGGCGTCGGGCGCTGGGTGACCGGGTCGCCGAAGACGACGACCTGCCGGGCGCGGCGCAGGGCGGGCGCGGCCTCGGCGAGGCAGAGCGCCGCGGCATCCGCGATGATGACGACGTCGAACAACGGAGCATCGGGGATCGCGGGTACTTCGTACGGTGACGCGAGCCAGACCGGGGCGAGCGTGCGCACCAGCGCCGGCGCGGCGGCCACGAGTTCGGCGGCCGTGGCCCCCGAACCCCGGAGGACGTGCTTGAGGGAGGAGGCCTCGCCGGCCTCGTCGACCACCGCGATCTTCCACGTCGTCGCGAGCTCTGCAGCCAGCAGAGGACCCGCCGAGGCGGCGTGGGCCTCGTCGACGAGCCGGTAGTCGCGCTCCAGACGGTCGACGACCGACGTGTTCGCACCGAGAAGCGCCCGATCCGAGCGCAGCATCGCCTCGAGAGCGGACTGCCACCAGGCGAACTCGAACTCCGCGGCGACGTGCTCTTCCGGCACATGGCGCACTGACAACTCGGTCAGCAGCTCCTCCAGCCCCATCTGCGCGAGCTCGCCGCGAAGCGTCGCACGCTCGACGAGGTTGTCGAAGACGTCGGAGGTGGCGGCCAGACCGGCCAGGGTGCGAAGGAGGTACGGGATCGGAAGCGACGCGAGCGGCTCCGTGCGGCCGAGCACGCGATCGAGCTCACCGAGGTCGGCGGCGACACGCTGCCAGGCCGTCGCGACGTCGTCCAGGCCGAGGGGGATCTCGGGGATCACCCCCGGGTCCACGAGCTGCTGCCACTGGGCACGCTGCTGCTGCACTCGCACGAGCGACTCGTACATGTCGGAGATGTGCATCCCCGGCCGGACGTACTCGCGGGACAGGTTCTTCAGCCGGCGCCGCTGCGGCGCAGAACGCCAAGCCCCGCAACCTCATCCTGTT
>CANSLE010000003.1 GCA_947647645.1 uncultured Microbacterium sp. | reverse complement strand
GGCGTCTCGCGGACCGAGGCCCTGGGCCGCCTGTGTCACGCGTATCGCGGGTACGCCCTGCGCCATCCCGGACGCTACGCGGCCACGCAGCGCGCCCCCCTGCCCGGCGAGCGCCGTGACACGGCTCATGCGGCGGCGGCCGAGGACGTGCAAGCGGTCGTCTCTGCGACGCTCCGCGGCTACGACATCTCCGACGGCCAGCTGATCGATGCGACTCGGGCGCTCCGCGCGGCACTGCACGGCTTCTGCGCGCTGGAGAACGGCGGCGGCTTCGCGATCCCCGTCAGCACGGAGGAGAGCTTCGCACAGCTGGTCGCCGGCCTCGACCGCATGCTGTCGAGCTGGCCCGCCTGACGTCACTCGCGACCGGGGTCGACGGGGGCGAACCGGCGCAGCCCTCCCCCGGTCGTCAGACGTGACGCGGCCAGTGAGCCCGCGACCGCCAGGAAGATCGGTACCAGCAGCGTGAACCCGGTGCCGGTGAACTCGATGATGAGGGCGATCGCGGTGAACGGTGCGCGCATGTTGGCGGCGAGGAAGGCGCCGGCCGCGACGATCGCCAGAGCGGTCCCGTCGGCTCCCGGCCAGATGAACGCCCACCCCGCCGCGGCCGCCGCACCGAGCGCGGCGCCGATCGCCACGGACGGCTGCAGGGTGCCGCCGATCGCGCCCGAGCCGAGCGAGATCGAGGTCGCGACGTACTTCATGACGGCGAGCGCGAGGAGCAGATAGGCGGGTTGGGCGAGGTCGAAGCCCGCCGTGGCGAGCGCGCGTCCGTTACCGAGAATCAGCGGGAAGAACGCCCCGAGCACGCCCACGGCCGCGAAGGCCAGGGGGAGGACCACGAGCAGTCTCCAGCCCGTCGGGCGCCGCCGCGAGAGACGAGCGGTGACCGCGGAGAAGCTGGTCGCCCCCCAGCCCATCAGCGGACCGATCAGGAGCGCGGCGACGATCAACGACGGGCTCACCGCGACCGGCGCGACCTGGTAGAGCGAGGCGTCGGAGACCAACGGACGCGCGACGGTCGTCGCGATGGCGCTCACCGAGAGCGCGACGACGGCCGCTCCGGCGCTGAAGCGGGCGAGGAGGATCTCGATGGCGAACAGGGCTCCGGCGAGCGGCACGTTGTAGACGGCGGCGAGACCCGCGCCGGCAGCGGAGGCGACGAGGATCATCGACCAGCGCGTGTCGATGCGGAACCAGCCGACGAGCTTCGATCCCGCCATCGCGGACAGTTCACGCGGCGCGACCTCCTTCCCGATCGACGCGCCGAGTCCTACCGAGGTCACCTGGATCACGGTGTCGGCCAGGGTCTCCAGCGCCGGCATCCGCTTTCCCGCGACGCCCTCCTCCACGCTCGAGATGCGCCGGCCGAACCGGCGCAGCAGATACCAGCCCAC
This sequence comes from uncultured Microbacterium sp., assembly GCA_947647645.1. Taxonomy (GTDB): domain Bacteria; phylum Actinomycetota; class Actinomycetes; order Actinomycetales; family Microbacteriaceae; genus Microbacterium. The sequence goes on along the minus strand of CANSLE010000003.1, from coordinate 32,514 downwards.
CGCCGCGATCACGCCGGCGGCACTCAGGCTGACGATCGGCATCCACCACGGGGAGGGCAGCGCGAGCCCGTCGAGGAAGGGCCCCTCGGCGGTCCCCCACACCAGGTGCTCGACCGAGTGCACGATCGCGACCAGCAGCAGCACCGCCAGACCCGTCGCGATACCGACGGCGAGCGTGGCGAGCCCCAGACGCGCGAGTCCCCAGAGCCCGGCCAGGCGACGAGGTGGCTGGTCTCGTGGGTCTCCTGTCACGTCGTCACGTTAGCGCAGACGAGGGGCCGGCCCGTGCCGCCGGAGGGCCGCGACCACTACGCTTTCCCCTGTGACCGAACGCGCTCCCCTGTCCCGCAAGCTGTCCGCCATCGCCGAGTCCGCGACTCTCAAGGTCGATGCGAAAGCGAAGGCCCTGCAGGCGGCCGGCCGACCGGTGATCTCGTACGCGGCTGGTGAACCCGATTTCCCGACGCCGCAGTTCATCGTGGATGCCGCCGCGCACGCCCTCCACGACCCCGCGAACTACCGCTACACCCCCGCGGCCGGCCTGCCCGTGCTGCGCGAGGCGATCGCCGCCAAGACGCTCCGCGACTCGGGGCTCGAGGTCGCGCCGTCCCAGATCATCGTCACCAACGGCGGCAAGCAGGCCGTCTACCAGGCCTTCCAGGCGGTCGTGAACCCCGGCGACGAGGTGCTGCTGCCCGCGCCGTACTGGACGACCTATCCCGAGGCGATCGCGCTGGCGGACGGCATCCCCGTCGAGGTCTTCGCCGGGGCCGAGCAGGACTACAAGGTCACCGTCGAACAGCTCGAGGCGGCCCGGACGGACAAGACGACGGCGCTCGTCTTCGTCTCTCCGTCGAACCCGACCGGGTCGGTCTACACGCCCGAAGAGACGACCGCGATCGGCCAGTGGGCGCTGGAGCACGGCATCTGGGTGATCAGCGACGAGATCTACCAGAACCTCGTCTACGACGGCACGCGTGCCGTGTCGATCGTGGAGGCCGTGCCCGAACTCGCCGGTCAGACGATCCTCGTCAACGGTGTCGCGAAGACCTACGCGATGACGGGCTGGCGCGTGGGCTGGATGGTCGGTCCGACCGACGCGATCACGCTCGCCGGCAACCTGCAGTCGCACCTCAGCTCGAACGTCAACAACATCGCACAGCGGGCCGCGCTGGCCGCCCTCACCGGATCCCAGGACGAGGCCGAGCAGATGCGGCAGGCGTTCGATCGCCGCCGGCGCCTGATCGCCTCGGAACTCGCCAAGATCCCGGGCGTGACGGTGCCGAACCCGCTCGGGGCCTTCTACGTGTACCCCGACGTCACGGGCCTGCTCGGCCGCGAGTGGAACGGCACGCGCGTCGACACGTCGCTCGAGCTCGCCGACCTGATCCTCGAACAGGCCGAGGTCGCCGTGGTGCCGGGTGAGGCGTTCGGCCCGTCGGGCTACCTGCGCCTGTCGTACGCCCTGGGCGACGACCATCTGCTCGAGGGCGTGCGGCGTCTGCAGCGTCTGTTCGACGCGGCCTGACCGGATCGACACACCACCTCATCCTCAGACAGCACATAGGCGGAAGGGGGACGATCAGTGCACATGCGTCTGTCGTCCCTCTCCCCCGCCTCGACGTCGCGCAGGGCGCGGCGTCCGCGCAATGCGCTGCTCGCCCCGTCCGATCGTCCCGCGACCACGCTCGTCGTGGGGTTGGCGACCATCGTCTTCATGATCAGCGTCGGACTGGCGCTGCGGGCGGCGCCCATCGACGCCGATCTGTCCCGTGCGATGAACGGGTGGCACGTCGACGGCGTGGGCATGGTGACGGCGCTGGTCTACGATCTCTTCTCGCCGATCCCGGCGATCATCCTCACGGTCATCGTGACGGGGCTCATCTGGGCCCTGACGGGCCGGGTCGCCCTCGCCGTGGCCTTCGCCGGGACGATTGCGCTCACCTGGATCCCCGCGGAGATCGTCAAGATCGCCGTCGACCGGCCCCGACCCGATGCCACGCTGCTGCCGCATCCGGTCGCGAACATGCCGGTGGATCCGTCATATCCCAGCGGCCACGTCGTGTTCGTCACCGCGCTGGCCGTGACGGTGATCGTCATGCTCAGGGGCTCGCGGTGGCATCGGCCGGCGATCGTGCTCGGTACCTTCCTCGTCGCCCTGGTGGCGGTCTCGGTGGCCGTCATCGGGGTCCACTACCCCTCGGACGCCCTGGCCTCCGTCCTGTGGGTGCTGGGCGTCTTCCCCGCCGCCCGCATCATCTGGACGCGGATGACCATGCCCCTCGTTCCGTTTCTGCGGGAGGTACCCCCTCCCGCGCCGGTCGAGTCCGTACCGGGGCCCCGCCGCCGCGGCGACGTCTAGAGCTCGACGCCGACGAGCACCGGCTCGGGCTGCAGCAGCAGGCCGAACTCGGACTGCACGCGGTGCTGGATGTAGCGAGCCAGCTCCGCCACTTCTCCCGCGGTGGCGCCGCCGCGGTTGGTGAGGGCGAGCGCGTGCTTCGTCGACAGTCCAGCACGCGAGCGCGGCAGGTGGAACCCCTTGCCGAGTCCGGAGTGCTCGATGAGCCAGGCGGCGCTGACCTTCACGTCGGGCGGGGCCGACACCGGCGGCGGCACCACGCCGTCGAAGGACGCGAGCGGGATGACCGTCACCGGGTCGACCTCGATCGCGAGCGGCCAGCGGGGACACTCCGGCGGCAGCGTCCGGGCGAAGGATGCCGAGACGATCGCGTTCTGGAAGAACGAGCCGGCGCTGTGCGTGTCGGGATCCGCATCGTCGAGGACCATGCCCTTCGCCGCGCGCGTCGCGAGCACGGTCTCGCGGATCCACCGGAGCGAGACGGCGGCATCCGGAGCCAGTCGCAGGGCCTGACGGAGCTGGGCGCCACGGACCGGCACCTCACCGTGGCCGACCTCGTCCAGCTCCAGGGTGATCGACACGATGACGCCGGAGCGCCGCGCTCCGCGGCCGTAGTGCTGCTTGAGCACCGACGTGCGAAAGCCCAGTTCGAGATCGCGGGCGGGCACCGTCTCGACGTCACCCGTCGCTTCGTCGAGCAGTTCGACCTCGACGAGCGTCTCGACGATCTCCTGACCGTAGGCACCGACGTTCTGGATCGGCGCGGCACCGGCCGAGCCGGGGATGCCGCTCATCGCCTCTATGCCGGCGAGCCCGGCCGCGACGGTGTACTCGACGAGGTCGTCCCAGTCGTGACCGGCTTCCACGCGCAGACGCACGCGGCCGGCGCGGCCGCTCTCGACGCGCGTGATGCCGCTCGTGCGGATCAGCACGACCGTGCCCTCGATGAGCTCGTCACCCACGAGGAGATTCGATCCCCCGCCGAGAACGAGCCACGCATCGCCCTGGGCCCACACCTCGCGAAGCGCCTCGATGAGCTGGTCGCGCGTGCGCGCCTCGACCATCCGCTCCGGGGTTCCCCCGACGCGCAGCGTCGTGAGCCGCGCGAGCGGCACCGGTGTGATCTCGGCCATCACGCCTGCCGGCGCACGCGCACCTGCGCCTTGCCGAGGACCGTCGTCTCGCCGAACGTCACGGTGAGATCGATGCGGGCGGTGTCCTCGTCGAGCGCGCCGACCTTCGCCGAGACGACGAGGTCGGCTCCGCTCTCGGCATCCACGACGACGGGACGGGTGAACCGCACGCCGTACTCGAGGATCCGGCCCGCGTCGCCCAGCCACGCCACGATCGTCTCGACGGCGAGGCCCATGGTGAGCATGCCGTGCGCGAGCACACCCGGAAGGCCCACGCGCTCGGCGACGTCGTCGCGGTAGTGGATGGGGTTGAAGTCCCCTGAGGCGCCCGCGTAGCGCACGAGCGCCGCGCGCGTGAGGTGCACGGTGCGCTCCGCGACGACCGTCCCGACCTCGAGTTCTGACGTCGTCATGCGACCTCGCCTCCGATCAGCAGCACCGACGTGGCGGTGACGACATGGGCGCCGTCGACGTCCGTGATCTCGGCTTCGCTGGTGACCATCGCACCCGCCCCGAACGGACGGATGCCGGTGATGCTCAGCTGTGCCGTCAGCTCGTCACCGGCGACGATCGGGCGGGAGTAGCGGAAGCGCTGCTCGGCGTGGACGGTGCGCTCCAGCGCGATGCCGGAGTCCTCGACGGCCAGCAGCTGCTGCATCGTCAGGTCCTGGATGACCATCGCGAACGTGGGCGGTGCGACCACGTCGCGGTAGCCCAGGGCCTGGGCGGCGGCGGGGTCGAGGTGCTGGGGGGCGTCGGCGAAGACGGCGCGCGCGAACTCGCGCACCTTCTCCCGGCCGACGAGATACGACGCGGTCGGTGGGAACGCGCGGCCCACCAGCTCGGGATTCACTGACACCCCTCGATCCTACCGAGCGCGGGGTGCTCCCCTCCGTCCCGTGCCGCCGCATCAAAAGCCCGGTGGCGGCCGATCGGGACGGAGGAAAGGTCAGCGCGTGCGGCGGGCGCGAACCGCGCGCGCGGCCATCTGGGCGGCGATGAAGGTGAGGAAAGCGGCGAAGAGGATGTTCGCGACCAGCGGCGCCAGCAGCGTGGCGATCCATGCGCCGACCGCTGTGGTCGTGCACGCCGCGACGCCCACGAGCGCTGCCGCGACGAGATCCACGTTGCGGCGCTTCATGTTGCCGACGGTCCCCGAGACGGCCGTAGGGATCATCATGAGCAGCGACGTGCCCTTGGCGATGAGGTCGCTGGTGCCGAAGAGGAAGATCAGAGCGGGCACGACGATCACACCGCCGCCCACGCCGAGCAGCCCCGCCATCACGCCGGTGAACAGCCCGAGCACGCCGAGCCCGACACCGGAGGCGACCGTCAGCTCGAGCACCGCCTCACGGGAGGGCACGACGATGAAGAGCATGACGATGACGACGACGAGGAAGCCGACGAACCCCCATCGGAGCGTGTTCTGAGGGATGCGGGCGAGCAGCCACGACCCGATCTGCGCCCCGACGACGGCGCCGGCGGCGAGGATCAGGGCAGGAATCCACGCCACCGATCCGTGCACGGCGTAGGACACCACGCCCACGGATGCCGTCGGCACGATGGCCGCGAGCGAGGTGCCTGCCGCGAGTCGCTGGTCGAAGCCGAGCAGCAGGACGAGCATCGGCACGATGACCGTCCCGCCCCCGACGCCGAACAGGCCGGACAGCAGCCCGGCCGCCAGACCGACCCCGAGACAGGCGAGGACGAACCGGGAGTCGCGCCGCGGGAGCGAGGTGGCCTCCGCGGCACTCATGCGTCGGTTCCGGCGACCGTGTCAGCGGCCGTCGAGGAGTCGGCAGCGGGCTCGTCGACCGTGGTCGCGGCCTGCTCGAACTGCGAACGGTAGAGCCGCCAGTACGCGCCCTCCGCCGCGATGAGCTCCTCGTGGGTGCCCTTCTCGACGATGTCCCCGTGCTCCATCACGAGGATGAGGTCGGCGTCGCGGATGGTCGAGAGCCGGTGCGCGATGACGAACGAGGTGCGTCCCTCGCGCAGCGCCGACATCGCGTGCTGCAGCAGCAGCTCGGTGCGCGTGTCGACCGAGCTCGTCGCCTCGTCGAGGATGAGGACGCTCGGCTCCGCGACGAAGGCACGGGCGATCGTGATGAGCTGCTTCTCGCCGGCCGAGACGTTCGCGGCATCCTCGTCGAGCACAGTGTCGTAGCCGTCGGGCAGGGAGTGCACGAAACGGTCGACGCGCGTCGCCACGGCGGCCTCGACGATCTCCGCGTCGGATGCCGCCTCGTTGCCGTACCGGATGTTCTCCCGGATCGTGCCCGCGAACAGCCAGGGGTCCTGCAGCACCATGCCGGTGCGCGAGCGGACATCGTCGCGGGTCAGTTCCGAGATGTCCTGGCCGTCGAGGAGGATACGACCGCCGTCGAGCTCGTAGAAGCGCATCAGGAGGTTGACGAGCGTCGTCTTGCCGGCGCCGGTGGGGCCGACGATCGCCACCGTCTGGCCGGGCTCGACGCGGAAGGAGAGATCGCGGATGAGCGGCTTGTCGGGGCTGTACGAGAACGCGACGTTCTGGAACTCGATGACGCCGCGGCCCTCGCGCAGCGCGGGGGCGTCATCGGCATCCGGCTCCTGCTCGTCCTGGTCGAGCAGCTCGAAGACGCGCTCGGCCGACGCCGTGCCGGACTGGACCACGGCCGCCATGCCCCCCAGCTCGGAGAGCGGCTGGGTGAATTGCTGCGAGTACTGGATGAAGGCCTGCACATCACCCAGTCGCAGTTGGCCGGACGCGACCATGAGACCGCCGAGCACCGCGATGCCGACGTAGGAGAGGTTGCCGATGAACATCATCGCGGGCATCATCAGGCCGGACAGGAACTGGGCCTTGAAGGCCGCCTGATACAGCTCCTCGTTCTCCTTCTCGAACTTCTCCCGCGAGTCCTGCTCGCGGCCGTAGACGCGCACGAGAGCATGCCCGGAGAACGACTCCTCCACGCGGGCGTTCAGCCGGCCGACCTTGCGCCACTGCGTCGCGAAGGCCTTCTGGGACTTCGGCCCGATGACGCCGAAGATGACACCCATGAGCGGCAGGGCGACGAGCGCGACGATCGCCAGCTGCCAGGAGATCGAGAACATCATCACGAGCACGCCGATGACCGTGAGCACGTTGGTGACCGCGGTGGACAGCGCCTGCTGCATCGTCTGGGTGATGTTGTCGATGTCGTTGGTGACGCGGGAGATCAGCTCGCCGCGCTGCACGCGGTCGAAGTACGACAGCGGCAGGCGGTTGATCTTCGCCTCGACCGACTCGCGCAGACGCCACATCGTGCGCACCATGATGACGTTGATGACGTAGCCCTGCACCCAGGTGAGCACGGCGGAGACGACGTAGATCGCCAGGACGGCGACCAGCACCCACTTCAACCGCTCGAAGTCGACGCCGGCGCCGACCTGGAAGTCGTGCATCGCCGAGACGATGTTGGCGACATCGTTCTGCCCGGCCGCCCGGAGCGCGTCGACCACCTGATCCTGGCTCGTCCCGGCGGGGAACTGGGCGCCGAGGGATGCCGAGAACACGCCCTCGAAGAGGATGTTCGTCGCCTCGCCGAGCACCTTGGGCGCGATGACGGCCAGAACCACGCCGATCGCGCCGAGGACCGAGACGAAGCCGAACGCCCACTTGTAGGGAGCGAGGAGCCCGATCATCCGGCCGAAGCTGCGGCGGAAGTTGGCGGCCTTGCCCGGTGCGACGGAATCCCAGTCTCCGGAGGTGAGCCGGGCCTGTTCTGCCAGCTCGAGCTCTTCGCGTTCCTCGTCGGAGAGGGCTGCGGTGTTCGGCGCGCTCATGCGTCCACTCCCAACTGCGATTCGACGATCTCGCGGTAGGTCTCGTTGCCCGCGAGCAACTCGTCGTGCGTCCCGATGCCGACCATCCTCCCGTCGTCGAGGACGACGATGACGTCGGCATCCGCGATCGTGGAGACCCGCTGAGCGACGACGATCTTCGTCACCTCCGGCAGCTCGCGCCACAGCGCCTGGCGCAGTCGCGCGTCGGTGGTGACGTCGAGTGCGGAGAACGAGTCGTCGAACACGAGGACATGCGGACGGTGCACGATCGCACGCGCGATCGAGAGCCGCTGCCGTTGACCGCCCGAGACGTTCGTACCGCCCTGCGCGATGCGGGCGGAGAGACCGCCCTCCATCTCGGAGACGAAGTCGCGTCCCTGGGCGATCTCGAGCGCGCCCCACAGTTCCTCGTCGGTGGCGTCCTCCCGCCCGAAGCGGAGGTTGCTGGCGACGGTGCCGGTGAACAGGAACGCCCGCTGCGGCACGTAGCCGATGCCGCGCCACATCTCATCGAGGTCTGCGTCGCGCACGTCCACACCGCCGACGCGCACCGCTCCCCCGGAGACGTCGAACAGGCGCGGGATGAGCGAGACGAGCGTGGTCTTTCCCGACCCGGTGGACCCGACGATCGCGACCGTCTGACCGGGTTCGGCACGGAACGAGATGTTCTCCAGCACGGGGGACTCGGCGCCGGGATAGCTGAAGGTGACGTCGCTGAACTCGACCGCGCCGGGCTCCGGGAAGTCTCCGATCGGCTGCGCCGGGCGATGGAGGGCGTCGGTGGAGTCGAGCACCTCGCCGATGCGATCGGCCGACACCGCGGCACGCGGGATCATGATCGTCATGAACGTCGCCATCAGCACGCCCATGAGGATCTGACCCACGTACTGCATGAAGGCGAACAGGGTGCCGATCTCGATGTCACCGGCATCCACCTGGATGCCGCCGAACCAGATCACGCCGACGACGGTGACGTTGAGCACCAGCATGGCCAGCGGGAACATGATCACGAAAAGCGACCCGACCTTGCGCCCGACGACCATGATGTCGGTGTTGGCGACGCGGAACCGCGCCTCTTCGATGCGCTCGCGAACGAACGCACGCACGACGCGGACACCGGTGAGCTGCTCCCGCATGATGCGGTTGACGCCGTCGAGCCTGCCCTGGTACTCGCGGAACAGCGGCACCATCCGACTGATGATGAAGGCGGCGATGACGAGCAGCGACGGCACCGCGACCGCGATGAGCCAGCTGAGCGCGGCATCCTGCTGCACCGCCATGATGACACCGCCGATCGCGAGGAGCGGCGCGGTGACGAGCATGGTCGCGCCCATCATGGCGAGCATCTGCACCTGCTGCACGTCGTTGGTGTTGCGAGTGATCAGGGTGCCCGCGCCGAACGACGAGACCTCGCGCTCGGAGAAGCCGCTGACCTTGTCGTAGACGTCGCGGCGGATGTCGCGGCCGGCGCTCATCGCCGCGCGTGCCGCGAAGAAGGTCGCGATCACGGAGGCGACGATCTGCCCGAGCGCGATGACGAGCATGAATCCGCCGCGCGACCAGATGTAAGCGGTGTCGCCTGCGGCGACGCCCTTGTCGATGATGTCGGCGTTGAGGCGGGGAAGGTAGAGGGATGCCATGGCCGAGGCGAACTGGAAGACGAGCACGCCCAACAGCCACCACTTGTACGTCCAGAGGTAGCGGACGAGGAGCTTTCCGAGCATGAGGGGACCTGTCTCCGGGCGATGTCTGCGGCGAGGGAGGGACGGTCCATGCTATCGCCGGGTGCCGACACGGAAAGGTCCCGGACGATCTCGTCATCACCCCGTCTCGGAAGGCGGGACCGTCGACCGGACCGCGCGGGGCTTCGAGCCCTGGAGTACCTGGTCGACCACCCGCCGGCAATACTCCTCTGCGGAGTCCCGGCTCTCGTCGAGGGCGGGTGCCATCGCCAGCAACGCGCCCACGAGGGTGGCCCCCGTGATGGAGTGCAGGAGGACGTCCGGGTCGCAGTCGGGGGCGAGGTCGCCGCGCTCGATCGCGGCAACGACGAGAGCACGGTTGCTCGAGTGGATGACGTCGCGCAAGCGATCGAAGTACTTGTCGAAGACACCCTCGCGCACGCCGCTCTCCGAGCTCACGCGGAGGACGAACGCGCCCTGTTCGGACTGCGCGAGCTGCAGGATCGACATCGCGATCTCGGTCAGCTGCCCGCGGATGTCTCCGGATGGAGCGGTCAGCGGCTCGAGGACGTGGGAGCGGAGGACATCGAGCATCAGCTCATCCGTCGACGCCCACCGGCGGTAGAGGGCGGGCTTGCCGACGCCCGCTTCTCGGGCGATCGCCTCGAAGGTGAATCCTGGGAGCCCGCTCGCCACGTAGACCCGCTGAGCCGCGAGGAGCACCCTCGATCTGATCTGGGGGTCGCGGGGCCGGCCCGTCCGGCGGCCGTCGACGTCACCCATGGCACCACCCCATTCCCGTCACCACGATACCGATCGGTCCTTGCCAGATCGCGCCCGGCGCCCTATCGTACTTTCGTACGCTTTTCGTACGTAACTGACAAAGGAGTCCACATGCCCGTATCCACGCTTCCGGAAGACCGGAAGATCCCCGTCATCACGGAGGACCTGCTCAACGGCGACGCGGCCCGGTGGCGACGGTTCGGCGAGGTCGTTCCGGCGGGCGGTTCCCTCGCGGCCGACGGAACGCCCGACTACGGCCTCTTCGGCCCGGGGTCCGTCACGTGGGAGGTTCTCCTCCACCCCGCGACGATCGTCTTCGAATCCGCCGCTCAGGGCGGCATCCAGTTCCTGTACAAGCCCATCGTCGCGGGCATCCGCGATGCGGACCCGATCAGCCGCAAGGCACGCACGGGCCGATTCACCATGTTCGACTTCTTCGAGCGCTTGCAGCGCAACTCCGGAATGCACGCGCCGATGTGGCTGGGCGACACGGCGACCGCCACGAACATGGCCACGCATCTGCATCGGATCCACGGTCACGTCCAGGGGCCGGTGATCGATCCGGAGGACCCCTCCCTCGGCGGCTACGCGGCGGCAGAGCCGCGGGATGCGATGTGGGCGGCGATCACCGAGATGCATGCGATCCTCGGCGTCTACGAGAAGCTCGCGTGGCACGGCGACGAGCCGCCGCGGCCACTGACCGCGGCGCAGCGAGACCAGTACGTGCGGGAGATGGGCGCGTACCTGCGACTCGTCGGAGCGGAGGAGTCCGAGATTCCCGAGACCATGGCCGAACTCGATGCACTCTACGAGAAGTACTGGCCGTACTTCGGCCACGCCGCGAGCGTCTTCCGCGATCTGGAGACGGGCATCGACATGCTCGAGCAGTACCAGATCGTGGGAAAGCAGAACTGGCACCCGAGCCACGCGATCGCGGTCGACGCCCTCCACGAGGTCTACCAGCAGTGGCTGGACGTCATGGATGCGATCCTCCCCGTGAATCTGCAGGCATCCGCGGGGCGCACCCCCGAGACGATCGCCGCCGCCGCGGAGATCATCGCCGGGCGTGAGGCCGACATCCGCGCCTTCCAGAGCCCGGAGAACGAGGCTCGCCTCATGCGCCTGCTGTGGGGACCCGATGGCGTGGAGCTCATCCAGAACGCGCGGCGCCTGCATCGGGAGGCCCTCGACCGGTAGGAATCGGGGCGCGTCGGCCGGGCGGACACGGTCGGCGCGCTCTCCTCCCCGGCCTCTTCGCCGGCGGCGAGGAGCATGCGCAGGCGGCAGTTGTGCCGGTTGCGGCAGCCGTGGGCGAAGCGTCGGGGGATCCTCAACTCTCAGATCGGGCGGGCATAACTCCGTTCCCATGCCTGGGTCGCCATCTGCACCGCGTCCCAGGGCGAGCCGAGCGGGGGCGTGTAGGAGAGGTCGAGGTCGCTCATTGCGGCGACGGTCATGCCGTGGTGCACGGCGGTGGCGTAGGTGTCGACGCGCTTGGAGATCTCTGCGCCGCGCGTGCCGACGAGCTGGGCCCCGAGCAGTCGACCGTCGCGAGTGTCCCCGGTGATGCGGATGCTGATCGGGGTGGCTCCCGGATAGTAGCGCTTGTGGTCGTCGGCGATCGCGGTGTGGCTCTGCGGTGCATAGTCCGCCGCGGCGGCGTCATGGTCGCGGAGGCCCGTGCGGGCGGCGACGACATCGAAGACCTTGACGACTTGAGTTCCGAGACTGCCCGCGAACAGCGCGTCACCGCCGATGGCGTTCTCGCCGGCGACGCGACCCTGCTTGTGTGCGGTGGTGCCCAGGGGCAGGTAGGTGAGGCCGAGCAGCCGATGGTGGGTGACCACGCCGTCTCCGGCTGCCCACACCTGGGGTAGCCCGGTGCGCATCTGCTCGTCGACGACGACCGCACCGCCCGCGCCCGTGGTCGCGCCGGCCGCGGTGAGGAGGCTGGTGTTGGGGCGTACGCCCACGACGACGAGCACGAGGTCGGCGGTGTGAGAGACGGGCTCGCCACGATGCGTCCCGGCGACGGTGAGGCGACCGCGCTCGCGGCTGATGGAGGCGACCCGGGTCTCGGTACGGACGTCGACGCCGTGCCGCGTGAGCTCGTCGCGGACGAGCGCGCCCAGTTCGGCGTCGAGGGTGGAGAGAACTTCGGTTCCGCGCTGGAGCTGGGTGACCTGGAGGCCGCGGACGGTGAGGGCTTCGGCCATCTCCAGGCCGACGTACCCGGCCCCGACGATGATGGCGGATTCGGGCCGGCGGTCGTCGAGGTAGCGCTCCAGGGCGAAGGTGTCGCCCATCGAGTGCAGCAGGTGCACGCCGTCGTCGGGGCCGAGCTCGCCGAGCCCCGCGATGCCAGCGGTGGCCGGCGACGCCCCGGTGCCGACCATGAGCGCGTCGTAGGCGATCGTCGACTCCGCCCCCTGGCGGTCGCGCACGGTGAGCGTGCGGGCGTCGACGTCGATGCTGGTGGCGAGAGTGTCGAGGCGCAGGTTCATGCCGGTCGCCTCGAGGTCGGCGTGCGTGCGGTGCGCGAGGGATTGCCAGGGCTGCACCTCGCGGGAGAAGTAATACGGGATGCCGCAGATGGAGAAGTTGGGATAGGCGTCCGCGACGACGACGGTGACGTCGACGGAGGGGTCGAGTTCGCGAGCGCGCAGGGCGGTGGATATTCCGGCATCGCTTCCGCCGATGGCGACGAGGTGCATGGGGGTGCCTTTCAGGACGTGGCTTCGGGATGCAGGGGGACGACGACGTCGCCGGCAGCGCGGGCGGCGGTCGGGTAGAGGGCGAGAAGGAGCGCGAGCCCGAGGGCGGCCCCGACGAGCTGAGCCAGGACGAAGGGAGCGACAGCGGAGGGAGCGATGCCCGCGAACGTGTCGGTGAACATGCGGGCGACCGTGACGGCGGGGTTGGCGAAGGAGGTGGAACTCGTGAACCAGTACGCCGCACCGATGTAGGCGCCGACCGCGGCTGGGGTCGCCGCCCCTCTTCCGAGACGGGCGAGGGCGAAGATCAGCAGCACGAGCCCGGCGGTCGCGACCACCTCGCCGACCAGATGGCCGCCGCTTGCGCGTTCATTCCCGGACAGCGCCGGCGAGGTGTCGAACATCACTCCCGCCAGAAGGGTGCCTCCGATGCCCCCGAGCAGCTGTGCGGCGAGGTAGGGAGCGACGTCACGCAGCGGCAGCCCGGTTCTGGCGTGGCGTCCGAGCAGCCAGTCCACGAGCGTCACCACGGGGTTGAGGTGCGCCCCCGAGACCGGCCCCAGAGCGAGGATCAGCACGGCGAGACCGAGCGCCGTGGTCAGGCTGTTCTCGAGGAGCTGCAGGCCGACGTCATTCGGCGACAGGCGCTGCGCGGCGATGCCGGAGCCGACGACGACGGTGACGAGCATGCCGGTCCCAACGAACTCGGCGGCAGTTCGACGCAGTATGTGCGGTCGTGTCGCGGCCGGATGAATGCGGATGCTGGTGTTCATGTCGCTTCATCTTGACCCCCCGCACCTAGATCAGTCAAGATTGACTCAATGAACACTGAACTAACGAGGACGATCGAGGCGCGCGCTGCTCGACACGCGGCTCTTGGCGACCCGTCGCGCCTGCGAATCGTCGATCTCCTCACGCTGGGCGACCTGTCTCCGTCCGAGATCCAGACGGTGCTCGGCGTGCCGGGGAACCTCATCGCTCATCACCTCAACGTGCTGGAGGATGCCGGCATGGTGGCTCGGTCGCGGTCGGAGGCCGACAGGCGACGCAGCTACGTCCGCCTGACGGAGACCGCGCTCCTGGGCCTGCTTCCCGGCCGGGTGGAACGCGCGCGCAGAGTGGTGTTCGTCTGCACGGCGAACTCGGCCAGATCGCAGCTGGCCGCAGCGCTGTGGTCGACTCGCAGCAGCATCCCCGCCGCCTCCGGCGGCACTCACCCCGCGGACCGGATCGACCCCGGCGCGGTCGCGGCGGCCGATCGCCACGCGCTCGACCTCCCCGACGGACCGCCGCGAGCGTTGGAGACGGTACTGACGGACTCGGACTTCGTCGTGACCGTTTGCGACAACGCGCATGAGGAGATCGGAGTGACCGGACATCTGCACTGGTCGATTCCCGACCCCGTGCGAGTAGGCACCGAGGACGCCTTCGACAGCGCCTACGACGAACTGGAGCGCCGCATCGCTGAGCTCGCCCCGCGACTCGCCACCCCGTGATCCCTCAGAGAGAAGACCATGACTGACACTACTCCGATCGTCCTGTTCATCTGCCAGCACAATGCCGGACGCTCTCAACTCGGCGCCGCCCTCCTGGAACACCTCGCCGGAGGCCGGTTCACCTCCACGTCTGCGGGGCTCTCTCCCGCGGGCGAGGTGAACCCCGCCGTGGCCGCGACGGTCGCCGAGCTGGGCATGGACATCAGCGACCGGGTGCCTCGCGCGGTCACGTCGGACGACCTCGACCAGGCAGATGTGGTGGTCCTCATGAAGCCGGGCCTCACCCTCCCATCCACGCCGCGCGGGGAGGTGCTGGAGTGGTCCTTCCCGAATCCCGAGTCCTGGGACGCCGATGCGGTGCGTCCGTTGCGCGACTCCGTCTCCGAGAAGATCCAGAAGACGCTCCTCGCCCGCTGAGCGACGAGCGGCGAGGGCATCGAGATCACCTGGCGCGAAGCGACGCGCCGAGCGATCGCACGATCTGCTCCAGAATCGGCCGCGGCGTGGCGAAGATCAGGCGCGCCGAGCCCGCGCCGACGGCGCCGCACATCGTGCCCTCCGTCAGCCCGATCCCCGCTTCACGAAGGAAGAGCTCCGCGGGCCGCTCTCCCCCGCCCGCGTCACGGAAGTCGATCCAGGCGACGTAGGTGCCTTCGGGACGCGGCATCCAGGCGCCCGGCACCTCCTGCCCGAGCAGGTCGAGCAGCGCGTCCCGGTTCGCCTGCAGGTACGGCACGAGCTCTCGCAGCCATTCATCGCCCTCGCGGAAGGCGACCGCGTTCGCGATCGCGCCCAGGTTGCTGGTGCCGTGACCGGAGAACGGACCGATGCGCTCCCACGTCTCGCGGTCGCGGTCGCTCGTGAGCACCAGCTCCGCGCACTTCAGGCCGGGGAGGTTCCACGCCTTCGAGGCGCTCATCGCCGTGATCGCGTGCTGTGCGGCGACGGGCGAGATGCTCGCGTACGGCACGTGGGCCGACCCGTCGTAGACCAGCGGCGCCCAGATCTCATCGGAGAAGACCCGCCCGCCGTTGCGGTCGACCACGGCGCAGATGGCCTCGAGCTCCGCACGCTCGAACACGCGGCCCACGGGGTTGTACGGGTTGCAGAGAAGGAGCAGGTCACCGCCGTCGTCGAACGCCCGCTGCAGCGCGTCGAGGTCGAACTCGTAGCGCCCCTCTCGCACGGCGAGCGGCATCTCGATGACCTCGCGGCCGCGCATCGGCGGCACCATGAGGAACGGCATGTAGGACGGCGTAGGCACGATGATCTTCGATCCCGGGCGCGAGCAATGCTCCATCGCCAGCTCGAGCCCCATGATGACGTCCGGGATCGGCCAGACGTCGCCCGGCGCGACCGTCCAGGCGTAGCGGCGCTCGAGAAAGGCCGCGGTCGACTCGGAGAGGTCCGCGGCGATCCTCTTCGGCATATACCCGAAGGCGCCGTCGTCGACCGCGCGGTGCAGGGCGGCGGTGATGGGCGGCGCGATGCCGAAGTCCATCTCCGCGACGAACGCACCGATGCTGTCGTCGGCGGCGGACCACTTGGTCGCGCCGGTCGCACGCAGGTGCTCGATGGTCGTCGTGTCGACGCGGCGGGCGAAATCGCTCATGCTGTCCCCTCCTCGGCGACGGCGTCCGAGCCGTCGGAGATCTCGTTCAGGTAGTTGTAGATCGTGAAGCGGCTGACCCGCAGGGCGGATGCCGCTTTGTCAGCGGCACCCTTGAGCATGAAGAACCCGCGGCTCTCCAGCTCGCGGACGATCTCGATCTTGTGCTTCTTGCGCATGAGCTCGATCGGGATGCCGGATGCCGCCGTCGCCCGCTCTATGAGGTGGAGCGCGAGCTCGTCGACGTCGGAGGTGAAGAGCTCCTCCGAGGCGTCGGCCGAGGAGTCGTCGCCGGGCGCGGGCAGGCTCACGGGGGCGAGCATGAGCCCGGAGAGGTGGTGGATGCTCTCCCATACCGACAGATCACTGTTGAGACATACGGCGGCGAGCGGCTCGCCGTCGGACCCGCGCACGATGACCGTCGACGAGCGGAGCCGGCGCCCATCCGCCAGGCGGGTTTCGTAGCCGACCCGGGTCTGCAGA
This sequence comes from uncultured Microbacterium sp., assembly GCA_947647645.1. Lineage (GTDB taxonomy): Bacteria > Actinomycetota > Actinomycetes > Actinomycetales > Microbacteriaceae > Microbacterium. The sequence continues at coordinate 16,445 of CANSLE010000003.1, read as the reverse complement.
TCGCCCCGGCGGGCAGCGGCGAGCAGCAGATCGGTCGCCGGGTCGCCGATGCGCCGATGGGTCAGGTCCCCGTGAATGGCAACGACCGAGTTCGGCAGTTTCGCGAGGTCGTGCACGAGCATCTCGCTGCCCGGCGGCAGGGCCGCACCCAGAGCATCGACCAGCTCGCCCAGTGCGCGGACGAGCAACGTGCGCTCGTCGAACGACTCCGACGCGGTGTCGCGGACAGAGGTGCGCGCTCTCGCCATGGGGACTCCCTCTCTCGACGCCCACTGTCGGTGCGGGGCGCTCCCCACAGGATTACACAAAGTGTTGCGGCATTCAATTTCCTGTTGATACCTTGATCGAAATTAACACATAGTTGATGGCATCCACTGACTGTTGCAGCAAACTCGAGCGTCGTCCAGCGTCGGACGTGCGCCACCCGAACGAAAGAGCTCCCATGTCTCACGCCCCTGCGCCCGGCTTCGCCGGCGACGACTCCTCCACCGTCACCCTCACCTCGGCCGTCATCGACGATCAGGACCGGAACTTCAAACGCCGTGTCGGCTGGCTCTCCCTCGCCCTCCTCACCTTCACCGGGATGGTGGGCTCGGGCTGGCTCTTCGCGGCGCACTATGCGGCCGGCATGGCCGGGCCTGCGGCGCTCGTCTCCTGGGTCATCGCAGCCGTCGCGACGGCGATGGTGGGTCTCACCTTCATCGAGCTCGGCGTGACCCGCCCGATCGCGGGCGGCAACACACGGTGGCCATCGATGTTGTCGGGCCCGTTCATGGGCATCATGATGGGCTGGGTTCTCCTGCTGCAGACCGCTTTCGGGCTGCCCAGCGAGGCGTCCGGACTGTTGCAGTACGCGAGCAACTGGTGGCCGGGGCTCGTCGCAGACGGCAAGTTGAGCACGGTAGGGCTGATCATCGCGGCGGTCGTGCTCGTCGGTTTCACCGCGCTGAACTGGTTCGGGGTCGTCCTCATGGCGCGCGTGAGCAACGCGATCACGATCTTCAAGATCGTCGTCCCGCTGATCACCATCGTGCTGCTGCTGGCCTCCGGCTTCGATGCGTCGAACGTCACGACCGGCGGCGGCTTCGCTCCCTACGGGAGCGCCGGCGTTCTCAGCGCCGTGATCGGCGCGGGCATGATCTACTCGTTCGGCGGCATCCAGACTGCCGCCGTCATGGCGGGCGAGGCCGAGAACCCCCGTCGCAACATTCCCCTCGGCACATTCGTCGGGTTCGGTGCGGCGTTCCTCGTGTACGTGCTGCTGCAGTCCGCCTACATCTGGACCGTCCCCTCCGGACTGTTGTCGGAGGGCGGCTGGAGCGGAATCAACTTCGCCTCGCCGTTCGCGCAGCTGGCCGGTCTGTTGAGCCTCGGCTGGCTGACGCAGCTGCTGCTGGTCGACGCCGTCGTCTCCCCCGCCGGAAGCATGCTCCTCGGCATCGGGCTCGGCGCGCGTCAGACCTATGGCATGGCGCAAGGGCGGCTTCTGCCGCGGTGGGTGGCGAAGGTGAACGAACGCACCGGGATCCCCGCTCACGCGCTCGTGGTGAACCTGGCGATCTCGCTCGTGTTCCTGTTCATCTTCCAGTCGTGGCAGGGTCTCGTCGCATCGCTCGGCTTCTTCTTCGCCGTCGGCTACTCCGTCATCGCCGTGGCCGCCGGCGTCAGCAACCACGACCCTCGACTGAAGGCGCGACCCTGGATGGGACGGTCCATGCGCATCGTGGCGCCGATCTCGTTCGTGATCTCCGGACTCGTCCTGTTCTGGTCGGGGTGGAACCAGGTGTGGCTCGGCATCGTCCTGTTCGCGATCTCGATCCCGATCGCGGTCTTCGTGATGATGCGCGACCGCGAGGTGTTCACCGCTCGTCTGCTCCTGCGCGGCGTCTGGTTCGTCGCGTATATGGCGTTCATCCTCGCCGCCTCCGCGCTCGGATCATTCGGCGGGTCGAACACGATCGCCGGGCCGTGGGACTCGGCACTGGTGGCCGCGATCTCCGTCGCCTTCTATGCGTGGGGACGGCGGGACTCGATCGCCTGGCTCGCCTCAGCGACCTCAGAGAAGGCGGTCGGCGTGTACTACTAGAGCGGGCCTCGTCCGAGCCGCCGGGCGGGTCGAGATTCGAGCTGTGGGCGCGACTCACAGCAGCTCGAAGCCACCCCCCACGTGGAGCGTCGCGCCGCGGACGTAGGAAGCGAGGTCGCTCGCGATCCACAGGGTCGCTTGAGCGACCTCGCGGGGCGCGCCCAGTCTGCCGACCAATTGAGAATCTTGCCTTCAACTAAAACAATGAGCACGACGTGTTCGGCCCACGAATCGGTGCGACCTTATTCCAGGTTATCTGGCTCTTCGGACATTCGGTGGGGTCATTGATATAGACCGGACGTTGCTCTCCGAAACGCCGGCTCGCAACGTAGTCTCTGATCCCAGGCGGCGCGACAACGTCAGTCGGCGAAGTCGATCCGGGGCGGCGTCGACGTATAAATTGTTGCCTCACCCCAGTCGCCTTCGAGGTGATAGACGTCTCCATCAACCTCAAAGCTGTCGATGTTGCCGAAGTCGACGCTCCCGTCAGGGTCTACCGCTGGCATGAAAGCGCTCGGCATCCATCTGATTTGAGTCGCATGGTCGAACTCGAGAGTTGCGGGCGCGTAACAGTATTGCTCACCGCTCAGCGGGGGCTTGTACCGTGGATTGTTCTCGCGGAGTACAAGATCGAGTGTGAACCTGATGGACTTATCGCCGATTTGGACGTCGCGAACCCAGCTGTCCTCCAGGTAGACGTCATCGAATTCGGGCAGTTCCCAGTAGTTCATTCGCAATCCCAGGTTATCTCTCGGTGGTTACCTGGGGACCTTCGCGAGGTGGGTTCCCCGGTCGCCGGGTCGATGCGGTGACCCATCTCGCGGCGGACCTCCACGTGCGGCGTTTCACTTCCGAGCGTCCGTTCGCTTCCCGTCTTGAGCGTAAGGCGAAGCACCCCGTTAGCGTCCACGAACGGGTCTGCCGCACCGGCAGGTGACATCTGAGTTGGGTTGCCCGGAGGGGTGCCCTGGAAGGATGTCATTGTGCCCAAGCCTTACCCGAGTGAGTTCCGTGACGACGTCGTGCGTGTCGCCAGGAACCGCGAGCCCGGAGTGACCATCGAGCAGATCGCGGCCGGCTTCGGTGTTCACCCGATGACGCTCACGAAGTGGATGCGGCGTGCCGCCGTCGAGGATGGTGCAAAGCCGGGTGTGACGCGGTCCGAAGGTGCCGAGCTGCGGGAGGCGCGAAAGCGGATCCGGTTGCTCGAGCAGGAGGTCGAGGTGTTGCGGCGTGCGGCGGCGTATCTGTCGCAGGCGAACCTGCCGGGAAAAGGCTTTACCCGCTCGTGACCGAGCTCGCCGCTGACGGTGTTCCCGTCGCGGTGACGTGCCGGGTGCTCAAGCTCGCTCGCCAGCCCTACTACCGGTGGTTGGCGAACCCCATCACCGATGCCGAACTCATCGCGGCGTATCGTGCGAACGCGCTGTTCGACGCGCACCGCGACGATCCGGAGTTCGGTTACCGGTTCCTGCTCGACGAGGCCCGCGACGCGGGTGAGGTCATGGCCGAGCGGACGGCGTGGCGGATCTGTCGCGACAACGGCTGGTGGTCCACGTTCGGCAAGCGTCGTCGTGGGAAGGGCCGACGTCCCGGCCCGCCCGTTCACGACGATCTCGTGCGTGGCGAGTTCACCGCGGGCGCCCCGAACAGGCTCTGGCTCAGCGGCATCACGGAACACAAGACCGCGGAAGGCAAGCTCTACCTTTGCGCCATCAAGGACGTGTTCTCGAATCGGATCGTGGGCTACTCGATCAGCGACCGGATGAAAGCGCGTCTCGCCGTCGACGCGGTGGGCAACGCCGTCGCCAGGCGCGGGAACGTCGCAGGCTGCGTCGTCCACACCGACAGAGGATCGCAATTTCGCGCCCGCAAGATGGTCCGCGCTCTGCACCACCACGGGATGGTCGGATCGATGGGCCGCGTCGGCGCGGCGGGCGATAACGCCGCGATGGAGTCGTTCTTCAGCCTGCTGCAAAAGAACGTCCTCAACCGGCAATCCTGGGACACCCGCGAACAGCTCCGCATCGCCATCGTCACCTGGATCGAACGCACCTACCACCGACGCCGCCGCCAGAAACGGCTGCACGGTTTGACCCCCATCGAGCACGAAGCAATCATGAACACCAACATCGCCCTCGCGGCATGACTACAAACCGTCACCTGCCGGTGCGGCAGACCCCTGCGGTGACCATAGCTTCTCCAACTCCGCGGTCACGGCATGGAGTAGCCGGCCGCCGTCGAGCTTGAATGGCTTCGGCCTGCGCGCCTGCTCACGCGCGTCTTCATGCGCCCGCCACGCCGAGTACCCGTCGCGTCCGCCGCCGCGCTTGACCTCGCGGCTGACGGTCGACACCGCCCCGCCCAAGACTGCGCGCGATCGCGGTGAGTGTGTCACCGCGGGCAAGCCCTACGAGTATTTGCTCGCGGTCGAGGACCGTCAGATGCCCCTCCCGCGGCTCCCACCCGAACGGCTTCGCATCGAGGTGACGCCCCTCCCGGGCCATCTTCCCGACCATCGGCGCCGTGCAGCCGACTTCGCGGGCGATGTCGATGAGACGCCACCCCTTCGAGTGGAGACGGATCGCGAGCTGCTTCTGCTCGCGACTGAGATGACCATGCTTGCCCTGCAACCGATGCCTCCCGAGATCAGCGTCTGCTTCATCTCACAGCACCCATTGCGCTGACCGGTTGAATCCGCCACCTCGTTCGCCCGCCGCAGTTCCACGTTCTCCCGCTTGAGCCGCTTGATCTCCTCCGATGCTTCGGTCCTGATACCGGGGCGTTCGCCGGCGTCGACCTGATTGCGGCGGATCCACGTCCGGATCGTCTCCGGCGACCCGATGCCGAGCATCTGCGCGACCGCGGTCATCGCCGCGTACTCACTGGAGTAGTCGGACCGCACCTCGGCGACCATACGGACAGCGCGCTCACGAAGCTCGCGCGGATACTTACTGGGACGTCCCATGAGACAGATCCTTCCAAGGAATCATGTCTCCGCACATGCCGGGGCGAGTCAGAGTCACTGAACGAGCCACGCTGGTGTTGGCCGATACGTGTCCGAGCACCGCTTTCGCACCGAACCCTCGGGGGCTTGCAGGCCGAGCATCTCTGCTGCGACAGGGCATCGCCCTATGTCTTCAAGAGGGATTCGCACAAGTCGCGTAGCGCCGTTGGTCCTGCGGCGGTCTTTCGTAGGACTTGCGTGCTGTGCAGACCTGCGTTGCGGGCTCCGTCGACATCAATCTGCGGATCGTCTCCGATGTACAAGACTGCGTCGGGGCGGAGTCGTAACCGGTCACACGCGATGATGAAGGCCTCTGGGGCCGGCTTCGCAACCCCGATCTCTTCGGAGATCAGCGCAAACTCGACGCGGCTGTTCAATCCGGTGCGGCGTAGTTTTCTTCGCTGCATAAGTGTCGCGCCGTTGGTGAGAATCCCCAGCCGGAATCTGCCGCGTAGTAGATCCAACGAGTCGAGAGTGTCGGGATAAAGACTCCAGCTTTCGCTGTACCGAAGGAGGTAGTCGTCGTAGAGCTTCAGGAGATTCCGGTCTGAAGATGTCGCGGACCCCGGAAGCACGGCTGCCAAGAACGCCTGCATTCGTTTCGTCCGAGTACGGGACATGGGGACGCTCTTGTGTGGTTCCGGCGGAAATCGATGCTCGGTTTCACGCCAAAGGGACCAATTTTTCGAGGTGGGCTGGATCCTGTTCGCGCATGCCCACTGGCTAAAGGCGCGCTTAGCGGAACCACTGTGATCCAGAAGCGTGTCGTCGAGGTCGAAGAGCACTCCTTCGATTTTGCGACTATCCACGGGCGAGAAGTGGCAAGACGTCCTGGACGATCTCCGCTCTTCCTTCGGCTGTCAAGGGCAGGAGCGGGGCGCGTACCCGGTCGGACTCGATGATTCCTTCGAGCGCGAGGATGTGCTTGAACTTCGCGATGAAGCCTCCCTTGGGTACTGACAGGAACATCGTGACGGGAGACAACCAGGTCGCGATCCGATACGCCTCTTCGGCGTCCCCGTTCTCATGCGCCCGATGTAGGGCGGCAATCTGACGGGGCAAGATGTTCCCGATCGCGGTGGCAGAACCTCTCCCGCCTGCTCGTAACCCCTGAAACAGCATCATGTCCTCTCCGACGATTGTGGTGATGCTCGGCGCGGCCTCGCGGAAGATCCGGAACAGAGTGGGGTCGGCGGTGGCGATCTTCGCATACTTGATGTTCGGAGCCTGCCTGCTGGCTTGCTCAAGGACCGGTGCGGTCAGACGAATCCCGTTTGATCCGTCGTAAAGCATCACGTCGAGCGTCGTCGACGCGGCGACGGCGGTGTAGTGGGCTATCTGCGGATCGGCGCTGCTGTCGAAATAGATGGGCGGAATGACCATCACGCAGTCGGCGCCAGCATTCTCTGCGGTGGCAGTCAGTTCGATGGTTTCGGCGGTACCATCGCTACCGACACCGACGGTGACCGGGACTCGACCTGCGACGTGAGCGATCCCGGCCCGCGTGACACGGATTCGCTCGTCATGGGTGAGACAAAAGAACTCTCCGGTGGAACCGAGCAGAATCACGCCTCGTGCTCCTCCCTCAATAACATGGTCGATGAGTCGGCGGAGCGAGAGTTCATCTATGGAACCATCCGCGTGGAATGGCGTCACGAGGAGCGTGTTTGCGCCAGTCAGATCCAGCGTCATGGGGCGGCCTTTCTGTCGACTCGGGTCAATGGCAGGAAAATTAGGCTGACGACCGCTGCGCCCGCCATAGTGAGTAGTGCAGTGGAGAAACTCGCACTCAGTTGTTGCCCCGCGACGAATGTAAGCACGGCGGTGCCCAACCCCATGGCGAGCGATGCGTATAGCCCCTGCGCTGCGCCTTGGTTGTCGACGTCGATGTGATCGCGGACGTACATCGCGAATGCCATGTGAGTCGTCGCGTAGGACCCGGCGTGAAGGAGCTGGGAGACGGCGAGAAGCTCCCAGTTGCCGGCGACGGCGAGAAGTGCCCACCGTCCCGCGGCGACCAGCGCACCAATGGCGAACAGCGACTGGTATCCAAGGCTTTCGAACCTCGCACGCGCCAGGGAGAAAAGTGCGAATTCGCTGAGCGGTGCGAGAACAAGCAGCAACGGCACCACGGTCGGCGAGGAGATCTCTCCCGCACGTATCGCACCGAAACTGTAGTACGCCGCGTGTGAGCCCTGCACGAGCGTTGCGATCGCCAGGCAGGCAAGGAACGAACGATTGCGGAAGAGAGCAACGAACCCGTGCGCGCCGGACCCTCGGAGATCGAGGGCCGCGGCTTCCCGAGGGTGGATGAAGCCAATCAGCGCCATCAATAGACATGATCCGACAAGAGCGTAAGCGAGGACTGGTGTACCAAGTGCCGAGGCCAGCCAGCCCGCGACGAGCGTCCCGATCATGAAGCCAGCGGAGCCTAGTGCCCGGGTGGGCCCATACGGCAACAGCTTCTGCCGCGCGGCGACGGTTGCGACCGTCTCGTTGAGCGGCAACATGATCGGGTAGATCAGCCCGAAGACCACCGAGACGACAACAAGCATGGGAAAGCCGGTCACGACGATGTACGGGACTGCGGCCGCTGTGATCAACCATGGCATCACCCTGCTCAACCTCAGCAGTGTCGCGTGGCGGTTCAAAGCTGGGTAGATGAGTGCGACGGTCACGGACCGCGCCACCAGCGAACAAGCGACGGCAGTGCCAATCTCCTTGACCGAGAAGCCTCGGTCCGCCAGCCACAGGCCCCAGTAGGACTGGAACACCGCCCAGCTGACAAAAAACGTCAAGAACCTGGTCGAGACCCACGCACGGATACTCAGTGTCATGCCAGAAGATCCTTCAGTTTCGCGACCAGCGCCTCCCCCTCCTCAGTCACGGGGTAGAGCTCGTCGAGTCGCACGGGTAACTCGCCTGCTCTGACAAACATCGCCTTGCCGGGATCGGATTGCAATAGCTGATCCACGCAAATCTCGATCCCGCGTTCAAGCGAACCCATGGGCTCGACGCCGCTCTCCAACACGATCTTCGTCGGCAAGCGGGTCCCAGGATGGATTGCATTCACCGCCACGTTTAGAGGCTTCCAGCGCTCCGCGAACACCTGCGTCAAGACGAGCATGAGCGCCTTTGACTGTCGGTACGAGGCCTCACGGTTCCAACAACGGATCAGCTGAAGATCATCGACGTCGACTAACTCCTGATTGGTCGACGCCATATTGAGGACACGGCTCCCGTTACCTAGCAGACCTTTGAGTCCCTCCATGAGAGCGAGGGGTGCGAGGACGTTCACAGCGAGACGTGATTCAATGCCGTCTTCCGTCACCTGCCTGGTAATGTCCGGAGCTCCGTATCCGAGCGCGGCATTGTTGACGAGGACGTCGATCCGCGCAGTCGTTCGTCGGACATGTGAGATAAGGCTCCTTACCTGAGTGCGCGAGCTTAGGTCCGCGGCCAGGACATGCGCGCCCGCGGCAGCGAGCTGTCGGCCCTGCTCGACGTTCCGGACATGGGCGAGCACCCTCCAATCCCGCTTGAGAAGCGCCTCACACATCCCCGTCCCGAGGCCGCCGGCGGCGCCGGTGATCAGCGCAACCGGCGCTCCTGCGCTCACGCCGTCGCATCCACGAGATCTGAGAACCGGAGTACGTGTTCATCCTCAACATCTCGAGCGAGACGTGATCCGACGACCTCGCCCAATGCTGCCGGGCGAATCCCCGGCCGCCCTGACGTCTTCGCAACGAGCATGCTCCGGTCCACAACAGCACCCGCCCGGTGATTCCCGCGAACGACGAGCGTTTTGGACATCTTTGCCAGGGCCGGGGCTTCTTCGGGCAGCTGCTGTTTGACCGAGGAGCCGAGCGCCACCCGCACTACGGCGAGATCCTCCACCATCGCCTTCAGCTCAGCGGGGGTTTGAGAAAAGTGGTGGTCGCTCCCCGGAGCTCCCTTGTCGAGGGTGAAGTGCCGCTCCACTACCCGGGCTCCTAGCGTGTACGCCGCAATCGGCGCCGTAGGAAGGACGTCATGGCCGGAGTATCCGATCACGGCGTTCGGGAAAAGCCGTCGATAGGTATCGATTACCCTAAGATTCAGCTGCTCAGGCTGTGCGGGATAGGTGGCCGTGCACTGCAGCAGAGCGAAGCTGGCGCCCACACCGTCCAGAACGGACACCGCGGTCACAACGTCCGACAGGTTTGCACCACCGGAGCTCACGATGACCGGCACGCCGGTCTTGCCGGCCGCTTCGAGCAGCGGCGAGTTGGTGAGATCCCCGGAGGCAATCTTGATTGCGGGAAGACCGAGACTCACGATGAAGTCCAGGCTCACCTCATCAAAAGCGGTGGTGAAGAAGTCGATCCCTAGCTCGGCGGCGAGACTCGCAAGCTCTCGATACTCACGTTCACCGAATTCCAGCGCCTGCCGATGCTCACCGTAGGTTGCACCGTAGCTATTGCGACCGCCATACGGCTTTTCGAGCATTTCCCTAGTGAAGAGGCCCTGATTGTCTCGCTTCTGCAGCTTTACCGCGGATGCACCTGCTTCTGCGGCGGCGACAAACAGATCCTTGGCGGCAGCGAGATCTCCGCCGTGGTTGTGACCGATCTCGGCGATTACATACGCCGGAGAAGTGTCAGAAACTTCAGTCGATCCGATCTTCAAAGCACGCATATTACCCCTCAATGATGAATGGTGATTTCGTAAGAAGGCGTCGTGAACTTTCATTTCGAACCTAGCGCCGTGAGCCATCGACCGAAAGTTCCATGGCTGAACACATTCGAAGCGCGACATAAGAGTTCGCTGAATGGGTATCGATGCGATGTCAGTCCTGTTGCGTCGACGAAAACTACCACTGAACTGCGAAAAAAGACTCTCCAGGCGCGAAGGGGCGCCGGACGGAACGCGCGCCGAAGTCACTCCCCGAGCGATGTCGGGCGCGTTTGTCCATGCGCACGGGGCAAAGGAGCAGCCCGGCCCAGCGGGGGCACGAACGCTCAAGCGAGTGAGCACTGAAACTCCACTTCGAGGACTGCGCCTCATCGAGTGTACTTGCGCCGGACGTCAGGGGCAGGGTCAGGGTCGGAAGGGAACCGCGGGAGCGGTAGCCCAGAATCGCCGCTCTGCCGAACACGGCTCTTCGGACATCCGGTGGGGTCATGGGGTGAGTCCGCCGGCGGCGAGGAGCATCCGGAGGCGGTAGTTGTGCCGGTTGCGGTAGCCGCGGGCGAGGCGGCGGTGCAGCTCGATGATCCCGTTGACGGCTTCGGTGCCGCCGTTGTTCGCGCGGCTGGTGGTGAAGTAGGCCAGGAACGCGTCGCGCCAGCGGCGGAGGGTGCGGCCCAGGCGTGCGATCTCGGGGATCGGGCAGCTGTGGAACGACTCGACGACCTTCTCCGCGATGCGTCGCCCCTCGGTGAGGTCCTTCTGGTGGTAGGCGGAACGCAGCTGCTGTGCGCACTGCCATGCGATGAACACCTCGTCGTGCGCGGGGTCGGCCTCGAGCGCCGTTGCCAGCCTGAGCCGCTGCTTCTCGGTGAGGTTCTCGGCTCCGGCGCGGAGGATGGTGTGGATCCCGTAGAGCGGGTCGCCCTTCATGCCGCGATGCCCGAGGGTGTCTTGCTGGATCCGGCGGCGGACCTCGTCCACGGCGGCGGTGCCGAGCTTGACGACGTGGAACGCATCGAGGACCGCGACGGCGTCGTCGAGCTTGTCGTCGATCGCGGTCTTGTAACCGGCGAACGGATCCAACGCGGCGACCTTCACGTTGTTTCGGAACGCGTCGCCGCGTGCACCGAGCCAAGTTGCGTAGGCCTTCCCCGATCTGCCCGGCACGAGGTCGAGCAGTCTGGCCCGCGTCTTTCCGCGACTGTCACGGGACAGATCGACCATCCCGGTCAGCTCCTTCGGGCCGCGCGTACGGGGGTCGACGTGATGCCAGACGTGCTCGTCGACACCGAGCGTGGTGACGCCATCGAACCGGGACTCGTCAGCCGCGAGCCGCACCAGCTCGGGCTCGATGGCGCGCCACACCGTCTTCCATGACGTTCCGAGCTGACGGGCAAGTCCCGCGATTGTGGCATGCTCGCGCCGCAACTGCCCGACCGCCCAGTCGATGGCTCGCTTGGTGATTGACCCGCGCCGAGCGACCAGAGTCGGCAGTTGCTCCACGAACGCCTTCCGCTCGCAGCCCTCGTCGACGCATCGCCATGTCCGCTGCCGCCATACGATCCGCACTCGCGATACGCCGGGCACGTCATGGAGCACCCGGCTTCGGCACCCGCCGCCGGCCGCGAGGACCCCACACGACGGGCACCCCGTCGGGAACGCGGGGCTTGAGACCGTCACGATCAGCAGTGCGTCTCGGCGGTCGACGTGCTCGACATGGACGCCCTCCAAGCCGAGCAGAACGTCGCAGCGGGGACAGGGGCAGAAGGCGGAGCGCGCGTCAGCGCACCCCGAAGTAGGGTGAAGCACGTCGAGGTCCTCGTAGTCGATCAGAGAGTTAGCGCTTCTGATCCTCGGGGACCTCGACCCCTACCCCTCGAACCTCACCCGGCGAGCCTCACCCCACCGAATGTCCGAAGAGCCCCGAACACCCCCGCGTACCTCCAACTGAGGGTGCTAGCCGCACAGCCGGGCGTGCTTCGATTTTGCTGACCCAACTGATCGTCCGCGCGACCCTCCGGCTGACCGGCGTGCGTGAACTGTCATCGCGCCACATATCGAAAAGGCGGTGGATACCGACATAGGACTCGCATTCCTGCGGTGCCCACCGCTATGTGCGGAGTGTCGCTGCTTCTCGTAGTTGTCGTCGACCGGGCGCTCACGGACCTGCGGGCCTGGCGCGTACTCCTGAAGCACCGTGGCCCAGATGATCGCTTCGAGATAGTCCTCGTGCGGCTCCGGCTCGGATCGCCACCGCGTACCACCCGGCTCGCGGGTGCTGACGTTGTGTTCCCCGTGCCCGAGGAGCAGTTGCGATACCGCGGTCGACAGGTCGGTGCGGTTGCCAGCGGTCTCTCCACCCCCGACCGGTACCGCGTTGTCGACAAGCCGCGCGCGGCCACGAGTTGCGGGCACGTGAAACCACAATGGGAAGGTGGCACGCCGGTTGAACGGCAGCCCCCGAAGCGGCCCTTCTTCGTTGACGTACATCGTCGCATTGAGAACTGGAATGTCGACCGCTTCGATCCAGCCGCCGACCAGTCGTTGGTAGTCCTCGAGCGTCGCGAACTCGGCGCAGACCACTGCCTTCGATTCCGATGCGGGGATGATGATGCCCTGCACCATGAGATGTCCTCCTTCACACATGCGGCCAGGGAACGGGGAATGCTCTCTGTCTGAACTGCTGAATGCGAACGAGGCATGGTCGTGAATGTAGAGGGTGGTGCGCGAGCGACCGGTGGAAGAGCACGTTCGTGAGGACGGCTCTATCCCTCAACAACGCGAAGAACGGCGGCACGGTCGGTCGCGCCAAACTCGGCTACACCAACGCCCGCAAAGACTTCGACGGACGTCTCGTCAACACCATCGGTATCGACGAAGAGCGTGCCCCGCTGATCCGGTGGGCGTTCGAGCAGTACGCAACCGGTGAGTACAGCACTACCAAGCTTGCCGCGATGCTCGCCGAACAGGGCCTCACCACAAGGAAGTCCACGAAGTGGCCGGAGCGGCCACTTTCTCGCAGCCAACTCGGCATGATCCTCCGCGACCCGTACTACCTCGGCATGGTCACCTTCAAAGGCCACCTCTATCCGGGCAGGCACGAAGCACCCATCACGCCCGAACTCTTCGACCGCGTGCAACAGGTGATCGATGCCCGCGTGAAGAGGGGACAGCGTGACCGCGTCCACAACCACTTCGCCCGCGGCATGCTGCACTGCGGTCGCTGCCACGACGTCGGCCAGGAGCACCGCCTCATCTTCACCGAGGCCAAGAACCATGCCGATCAGATCTACGAGTACTTCATATGCCGGGGTAGACAGGACCGTCATTGCGACCTGCCGTTCCTCCCGTCACTGTAGATCGAACGCGCCCTCACCCGCGAGTTCGCCAGTCTGCGTCTTTCCCCCGAGTCCATTGAGACCGCGAAAGAGGAAGTCCAGGCGGCACTGCGCCACATCCTGACTCGCCAGGAGGAGCAGCGCGCCTGCCTTCAGAAGGAGCTGAAGAAGCTCGAGGTACAAGAAGAACGCCTCGTCGATCTCGCTGCCGACGGTGCGCTCCCCACCGACAAGCTCCGCTCCCGGCTCCGCAACCTCCAGATCAAGAAACACGAGGTCCGCACCGGCCTCGACACCACCACTGAGTCACTCCAACAACGCACCGAAATGGTCCTCAGCTACCTCGACCTGATGGCCAGGCCCGACGCCCTCTTCACAGCGGCGACCGGGGCGGTGAAGCGCAAGCTCCTCGCCGCCTTCTTCGGCCGCATCTGGGTCGACGACGACGGCCACCTTCTCCACGTCGGTCGCGAGTTCCAGCCGCTCGTCGCCGACATCCGCGACGCCGCCCTCAACAGCTCCCACACGCCCACCAACACGAAAAGCGCCGGAGAGATCTCCGACGCTTCTTATGTCGAACGCCTGGACCTTTATCTCAAGGTCATTTGTTCGAGTATGACTAGTTTGGTAGCGGGAGCGGGGCTTGAACCCGCGACCTCACGATTATGAGTCGTGCGCTCTCACCAACTGAGCTACCCCGCCGCGCCGCACCCACACGGCGAGATGTGGATGCTGCGAGCCCCGAGTCAGGATTGAACTGACGACCCCTTCCTTACCATGGAAGTGCTCTGCCACTGAGCTATCGGGGCGTGCTGACCCTCACGGGGCAACCAGAAAAGAATATCAGAGCCGGAGCGTCCCACAGAATCGGGTCAACCGACGGTGTGCCCCGGCTTGGTGTGCTCCGCGAGCCAGGGCATCGGGTCGATGCGCGTGGTGCCGCCCAGAAGCACCTCCAGGTGCAGGTGGGGGCCGGTCGCCTTGCCGGTCTGTCCCACACGCCCGATGACCTCACCGGCGGTGACCTTGTCACCCTGCTTGACCTGCAGCGAGCCGTATTGCATGTGACCGTAGCGGGTCGAGACGAGCTTGCCGTCGATGATGTGGTCGATGAGGACCGTCACGCCGTAGTCGCCGCCCGCCTCGGTGGCGATGCGCACGGTGCCCGCGGCGACTGCGTGGATCTCCGCGCCTGCACCCGGGGTGAGGTCGACGCCGTTGTGCGGCGTCGCGAACTCCGACAGGTACGCGATCGAGCCGAAGGCCGCCGAGATGGGCACACCGACGGGGAACGGATACTGGATCGGCGCCGACGGGTCGTTGACCCACGTGTTCGCGAACAGGCGGACGCCCGACTCCGCGGCGAGTTCCGCCATCGAGGTGACGTTGTAGCTCTCCGGGCGGTCGAGCGCGGTGGGCGCGTCGGTTCCGGACGCGACGAACGCCTGGATCTGCTCGGGCGAGGCCTTGGTCAGCTTCTGACTGGCGGTCACAACGGCAGGCTGCGCAGCGGATGCGGATGAGTCGGATGCCGAGGCGATCGCCGCGGCCGGGGTCGTCGTCCCGACGGCGAGCAGCCCCACGACGGCCATGACACCGACGGAGAAGGATGCCGCCGCCATCCGCTTGGCGATCGCCATCCCGCGCGAGCCGCCTCGCGGGGCGACGTGCACGGCGGCGTGGGCCTCGGCGCTGGGCTCCCCGGGGGCGCCGGTCACCGGGGACTGAACCGGCATCTCGCCGGTGAAGGAGAACAGTCGCGCGGCGAACTCGAACTCGTCGAGGTCGCAGTCATCGGTCGATGCCGCGAAGGCGGAGTCGGAACCGAGCTGATCGGCGACCGAGAGCGGTTGAGGCTCGGCGGCGGGAACCTCGACCGGAGCGATCACGGACGTCTCGGCATCCGTCGGCACCGCGACCACGGTGTGCTCCTCGTCGACGGCAACCGTCTCGAACACCGCGCGGGTGGCGCTGCGGAGGCGTCGCCGGGAGGCGTCGTCGGGCTGGGCCCCCGCCACCGTCTCGGCCACGATCGCGGCCGCCACATCGGCGACGACGGTCTCGGCGAGCGAGGGCTCCTCCGACGCGACGGCGACGAGCTCGGCCGGCGCGGCCGTGTCGATCGGAGCCGGAGCGTCGGCGGACGGGGCAGCACCCTGGGCCTGCAGCCTCCGATACTCGGCGCGGGTCATCACACCCAGCCCGGGCGGCGTTGCGGCCGCTTCGGGTCGCCGGCTTGTGCGGCGCGAGGGCGCGGCATCAGCCGTGGGGGTGTCGAAGGTCACATCACAGGCTCTCGTCAGGTCGCAGAGGAGGGGGATATCCCTGCGACGACGTACAACGGGCTTTGGATCACTCTGCCGTTCGGGCCGACAAAGATAACGATCGGGTAAACACTACATGCTGCACGCTGGGAACGCCATGGACGCGCGGTCCACATCCCTGTCAATCGGCGGGCACGTCATTCGTCGAGGAGATCCTGCATCCGAGCGAACAGCGCCGCTCCTGCGGCGACCGTCATCTCCGGGCCGGGCGCACCGCCGGGGCGACCGCCGACGACCCCGCCCGCCTCGGTGACCAGCAACGCGCCTGCCGCGTGGTCCCAGGGCTTGAGGCCGCGTTCGAAGTAGCCGTCGAGCCGTCCGGCCGCGACGTATGCGAGATCGAGCGCCGCGGCGCCGCCACGACGAAGGTCGCGGGCGAGCACCATCATGCGCCGCACGCGCGCGAGATCGCCGTCGTGGGTCGCGGGGTCGTAGCCGAACCCCGTCGCGAGGAGGGCCCCGGCATCCGTCACGCGGGAGACCTCGAGACGCCGCTCGCCGAGCCAGGCGCCCCCGCCCCGGCGGGCGTGGAAGAGCTCGTCGATGACCGGGCTGTAGACGGCCGCGGCCTGCGCTTCCCAAGCACCGGGAACGGGCTCGCCCGTCACCGCCGCGATGCTCACGGCGTAGTGCGGGATGCCGTAGGCGTAGTTGACCGTGCCGTCGATCGGATCGACGACCCAGGTGACCCCGCTCGTTCCGACCCGGGGGTCGGACTCCTCGCCCAGGAATCCGTCGTCGGGACGGGCCTCGGCAAGACGGTCGCGGATGAGCTGCTCGACCTCGCGATCGGCCTCCGTGACGATGTCGGCGAGCGAGGACTTGGTCGCGGCGACCGCGACGCCCTCGGCGCGACGCCGGCGCGCGAGCGCGCCAGCCTCCCGAGCGATGTCCACGGCAATCTGTTCCCACTGCTCGGCATCCACCATGCCTCCACGCTACGCGCTGCGCGCTGCGCGCTCAGCCGTGCTGCTGCGGCGGCAGGGGCGGAGCCGGCGGGTAGCCGCCGTAGCCCGGGG
>CANSLE010000002.1 GCA_947647645.1 uncultured Microbacterium sp. | reverse complement strand
AGCCGGGCAGAGGAAGTCGCGCACCGATCGCGTGATCGGACGCGAGCATTCCGGACGTCGCCTCCGGCGGCAGGTCATCGCGGGGCGCGATGCGCTCCAGGGGATGCCCGCCCGCGGGGCGCGCATCGTCGAAGAAGGAGCTCCATCCGTCGGCCGCCACGACGAGCGCATCGCCGACGGGCACCCCGCACTCGCGGGCGCGGGTCAGGAGTGCCTCCATCACGGCGCGGTGCGGCAGGTCGGACGCGCGCCGGCGCGGCATCTCGGCATCCGTGTAGATCACGACGAGCACGCTCTCGACCTCGTCGATGCGGCAGGCCATGCCGATGATGCTCGCCGCCGCCGTGGAGGCGTCGTCATCGTCGGGGAGGTCGACGCGCATGGCGCCGAGCGTCCGCCCCTGCGACAGCGGGACGATCACGACGCTTCGTCGCGGCGTGCAGCCCAGCAGGTGCGGGAGAACGGAGAGGAACTGTGCCGCATCGGCGGCGTGGACGGTCGTGGACATGACGTGAGTCTGGGCGTGCGCCGCTCCCGCGAACAGGTGGTGACGGAGGTCGTGGACAACGACGGGCGATCGCCGTGCTGGGGAGGAGGAGGCGGGCGCACGCGTACCATGGGGGAATGGACTCGTACTGGACCGCCGTCGCCTGGTCGCTGCTGCCGACCGTCGTCGTGCTGGGACTGTTCGTGTTCGTGCTGCGCTCCATCCTGCGAATGGACCGCACCGAGCGGCGCGCCTACACACGGATCGAGAACGAGGAGCGCGCCAAGCGCGGGCTGCCTCCCGCCGGGACGGTGGACACACCCGGTCCCGACGCGCCGTCGACGACCTGAGTCGGCGATAGTCGCTACGCTGGGCGGAGTCCGACAGCGGGGAGAGCGACGTGGATCAGACCGGATGGGCTCTCGCCTGGGTGATCCTGGTCCTCGTGGTCGATGTGACGGTCCGCATCCTCGCGATCATCATCGTCCCGCGAAACCGCCGTCCCACGGCGGCGATGGCCTGGCTGCTGGCCATCTACTTCATCCCGCTCATCGGCGTGTTCCTGTTCCTGATGATCGGCAACCCGCGCCTGCCACGCAAACGCCGCAAGAAGCAGGAGCAGATCAACGACTACATCCGCACGACCAGCCGCGGCCTCGACCTCGGCACCCTCCGCCCGGATCCGCCGCTGTGGTTCGCGCAGCTGGTGCGCCTCAACCGCAACCTCGGCGCCATGCCGCTGTCGGGGGAGAACGACGCGACGCTCATCTCCGGGTACCAGGAGAGCCTCGACGAGATGGCCGCGGCCATCAGGCAGGCCACCAGCTACGTCCACGTCGAGTTCTACATCCTGCAGTGCGACACGACCACCGCCGGCTTCTTCGACGCGCTGGAGGATGCCGTGAAACGCGGCGTCGTCGTGCGGGTGCTCCTTGACCACTGGGCCAACCGCGGCAAGCCCTTCTATGCGGAGACCTGCCGTCGTCTCGACGCGATGGGCGCCACCTGGCAGCTCATGCTGCCCGTGCAGCCGCTGCGCGGGAAGTACCAGCGTCCCGATCTGCGCAACCACCGCAAGCTCCTCGTCGTCGACGGGCACACCGCCTTCCTGGGGTCGCAGAACGTGACCGACTCGACCTACAACCTGCGCAAGAACATCGCGCGCGGTCTGCACTGGGTGGACATGATGGCGCGACTGGACGGACCGGTCGTCGCGTCCGTGAACGCGGTCTTCCTGAGCGACTGGTACAGCGAGACGGACGAGGTCGTCGAGGGGATCGAGCTGTTCGACGTGCGTACCGGCGACGGCGATCTCGACTGCCAGGTGATCCCGTCCGGCCCCGGCTTCGAGTTCCAGAACAACCTGAAGCTGTTCATGACGCTGCTGTTCGCGGCACGCGAGAAGATCATCATCGTCTCGCCCTACTTCGTGCCCGACGAGGGGCTGCTGCTCGCCATTCAGACCGCCTGCCAGCGCGGGGTGCACGTCGAGCTCTTCGTGTCCGAAGAGGGCGACCAGGCGATGGTCTACCACGCACAGCGCAGCTACTACGAGGAGCTGCTGCGCGGCGGCGTCAAGATCTGGATGTACGAGAAGCCTTTCATCCTCCACTCCAAGTCGATGTCCGTCGACGACGAGGTCGCCGTCATCGGCTCCAGCAACATGGACATGCGCAGCTTCGGTCTGAACCTGGAGATCTCGCTGCTCGTGCGCGGCGAGGCCTTCGTGTCGCAGCTGCGCGCCGTCGAGGACGAGTACCGTGCGCTCAGCCGCGAGCTCACGCTCGAGGAATGGGAGAAGCAGCCGCTGCGCTCGACCGTGCTCGACAACCTCGCACGGCTCACCTCGGCCCTGCAGTGAGTCATCCCGCGGCGGATGCCGCGGCATCCGCTCGACCCACCACCTCGAATCCCCGCACGAGCCCGCCGACCCTCGCCTCGAACCTGCCCGGCTCCACGACACGGGCTCCCCGCGCGTCGACGATGCTCAGGGACGAGCACGGGAGTGCCAACCGCACGGTCGCGGTCTCCCCGGGGAGGAGGTCGACCTGGGCGAATGCCTTCAGCTCGTGTTCCGCCCAGCTGACCGAGGTCACGATGTCATTGACGTAGAGCTGGACGGTCTCGCGCGCGGGGCGCCGCCCGGTGTTCTGGACGGTGACGTCCACGAGGAGATCGTCGTCGAGGCCGATCGTGTCGGCGGACAGCGCCGCACCGACGTATTCGATCGTCGTGTAGGAGAGCCCTTCTCCGAAGACGAACGCCGGCGCCTGAGTGAGGTCGGCATAGCGGTCTCCGTGTTGGCCGCGCACGGTGTTGTAGAAGGTGGGCTGCTGGCCGACGTGGCGAGCGAACGAGATCGGCAGGCGTCCGCTCGGCTCGGTGAGTCCCAGCAGGATCTCGGCGAGCGCTCGGCCTCCCTCCATTCCGGGGCTGGGAGCCCACAGCAGCGCGTTGGCCTCGAGTGCGGATGCCGGCAGCACGAGCGGCTTGGACGAGAGCAGCACGACGACCAGCGGGGTACCGGTGGCGGCGAGGGCGTCCAGCATCGCCGTCTGACCGCCCAGGAGTTCGAGGGTCGCGGTGGAGCACCCCTCCCCCATGAGCTCGATGCTGTCTCCGACGACGGCCACGACGACATCGCTGCGTCGGGCGAGCGAGATCGCGTCGGCCAGCTGCGCCTCATCGAGGGGCGCGGAGGTCGCGATCGGCGGACGCGGCTGGCCGTCGGCGAAATGCGTACCCGCGGGGTCGGGGGCGAGCTCGACGATGTCGCTGCCGCGGGCGTAGCGGATGTCCCACGCCGTCGGTGCACACCGGCGCAAGCCGTCGACGACGGTGCTGATCATCTCGCGAGGTTGCCCGTCGAGCCAGCCCGCCTGTCCCGAACCGCCCGCCCAATCGCCCAGTTGCGTCTGGGCGTCATCGGCGAGCGGACCGACGACCGCGATCCGCAACGGCCGGGGCTCGTCCGCCGCGCCGGCCGCTCCACCGGCGGCGTCCCCCAGGGGGAGCACTCCGTCGTTGCGCAGCAGCGTGACGCTCCGCCGTGCGATCTCCCGATTGAGGGCTCGGTGCTCGGGCGAGCCGACGGCGCGCGCGATCGCGGCGTCGTCGGGACGGCGCGGGTTCTCGAAGAGCCCGAGCTCGAACTTCAGCGTCAGGATGCGGGCCACGGCGCGGTCGAGATCGGCTTCGAGAAGAAGACCGGCGTCGAGGGCCGCCAGCGCCCCGTCGTAGAACTGCGGCGTGTTCATGATGAGGTCGTTTCCGGCCCGCACGGCTGCCGCCGACGCGTGCACGAAGTCGGGCTGCACGCGCTGGTCCCACACCATGCGGCCGACGTTGTCCCAATCCGTGACCAAGGTCCCGGTGAAGCCCCACTCGCCTCTGAGGACGTCCGAGAGCAGCCACTCGTTGGTCGTGATCGGCACGCCGTCGATCGACTGGTAACCGAGCATGAAGGTGCGGCATCCTTCCCGGGCGACCCGCTCGAACGGCGGCAGGAACCACGAGCGCAGCTTGCGCGGAGACAGATCGGCCTCGCTGGCGTCGCGCCCGCCGATCGTCTCGGAGTAGCCGGCGAAGTGCTTCGCCGTCGCGAGCACCGCCGTCGGGTCTGACAGGCCCGCACCCTGGTAGCCGCGCACCATCGCGGAGGCCAGCTCGCCGATCAGGTGAGGGTCTTCGCCGAACGTCTCGCCCACGCGGCCCCAGCGCAGATCGCGAGCGATGCACAGCACCGGCGAGAAGGTCCAGTGCACGCCGGTGGCGGCGGCTTCGACCGCCGTCGCGCGGGCCACCTGCTCGAGCAGCCCCGCATCCCAGGACGCGGCCATCGCCAGCTGGATCGGGAAGATCGTCGCGCCCTCCCAGAAGGAATGACCGTGGATGCAGTCCTCACCGACGAGAACGGGAATGCGCAACGGCGTCTGCGCGACCAGATCGTGCGCGCGCCGCATCCTCTCGGGGGACGCATGGAGGACGGCCCCGACGTGGATGCGCAGCACCATGTCGTCGAGATCGTCCCGCGCATCGAGGTGCATCATCTGCCCGACCTTGTCGGCGGGACTCATCCGCCCCAGGAGATCGGTGACCCGATCCGCGATCGGCGCGGCGGGGTCGAGATAGAGCGCCGTCACCTCGGTCAGCTCCGCCCGGAGGTCGGGATCGCCGCGCTCCGGGCCCATCCGCCGAGCCAGGCGAGGCTGGGCTTGGGGGTGCGCTCGAAGGTGACGCGATCGACCGCGATGAGCCCGAAGGTCGGCTCGAAAGAGCCCCATTCGTAGTTGTCGAGCAGCGACCAATGCAGGTATCCGCGCACGTCGGCGCCGTCTCCCATGGCGGACGCCATCGCCTGGAGAGCGCCGGTGGTGTACGCGATGCGCTCGGCGTCGTCCGCCGTCGCGATGCCGTTCTCCGTGACGACCATCGGGATGCCGCCGGTCACGTCTTGAGTGTGCCGGAGCGCGTGCCCGAGCGCTTCGGGGTAGTACTCCCAGCTCGTCAGCGTGCGTCGTGTGCCCTCGGGCCAGTCCTGCGGACCGTACCCGCGTTCGTCGTCCGTGGGGCCGATGATCGTGCGCAGATATGACTGCACGCCGATGAAGTCGTCGCCGCGTGCCTGCTCGAGGAAGAAGTCCTCGCGCCAGTACTGCCACAGGTCGCGCTGCGCCTCCCATCCGGGCACGGCCTGGAAGACCTGGTTCGCGACGGTCCACCCGGCCTTCGCGCCCGGCAGCTCCTCGCGGATCACCGCCATCGCGGCGTGGTGCGCCGCGGCGATCGCCCGAGCCAGGACCTCGTCGGTCTCGTCGTGGGTGTTCAGGCCGACACCGGTGTCGATGGTCGATTCTCGATTGACCAGCAGCATGTTCGGCTCGTTGATGGTCACGATCCACGAGACGTCGTGAAGGATGTCGCACGCGACCCGCACGTAGTTCGCGAACACGGTGGCGCTGTCCGCGGCCTTCCACCCTCCACGGGCACGCCACCACCGGGGGAAGGTGAAGTGGTGCAGGGTGATCATCGGCTCCACTCCGTGTGCTCGGCACGTGTCGATCATCCGGCGGTAATGCGCGAGCTGGGCGAGGGAGATGACGCCCTCTTCCGGCTCGATCCGGGCCCACTCGATCGAGAACCGGTAGGTATCCAGACCTGCCGCGGCAAGCAGGGCGATGTCCTCGCCGAACCGGTGATACGAGTCGCACGCATCGCCCGATGGCTCGCGCACCGTCGCCTGCGGATGGTACTCGTCCGCCCAGTGCGCCGTGTTCCAGTTGCCTCCCTCGGTCTGGTGAGCGGCGGTGGCGGCCCCCCAGAAGAATCCGGCGGGAGCGGGGACGGTGTCGGTCATGGGGTCCTCAGTTCGGGGGTGACGGAGCCGGGCGGCTCCGGACGGATGTTCTGCTCTATGGGCGCGCACGGAGGAGTGCGCGCCGTCTACTTGATCCCGGTCATCGTGATGCCCTGCACGAAGTGCTTCTGCATGGCGATGAACAGCACGAGGACGGGGATGACGATGAGGAAGGACCCCGCCATCTGCAGACCGAAGTCGGTGCCGTGGCCGCCCGATTCCGCCGAGAACAGCGCGAGTGAGACGGGCAGCGTGTACATGGAGTCGTCCTGCGAGATGATCAGCGGCCACAGGAAGCTGTTCCACGACCCCATGAAGGTGAAGATCGCGAGCGTGGCCAAGGGGGCCTTGCACAACGGAAGCACGATCTGGAAGAAGGTGCGGAACTCCCCGGCGCCGTCGATACGGGCAGCGTCCAGCAGCTCGTTGGGGATCTCCAGCATGAACTGCCGCATCAGGAAGACCCCGAAAGCGCCGACCATGCCCGGCAGGATCAGACCCCAGTAGGTGTTCACCATGCCCAGGTTCGCCACCAGCACGAACTGTGGGATGAGGGTCACGATCCCCGGCACGAACATCGTCGCCAGGACGATCGCGATGATCGCGTTCCTCCCGGGGAAGCGCAGCTTGGCGAGGGCCCACCCGACCATCGACGAGAACAGCAGGGTCGTCGCGATCGTGATGCCGGCCAACAGCAGCGAGTTCAGGAAGGGCCGGAGGATGTTGAACTGGAACAGCCACGCCGAGAAGTTGTCCAGCGTCGGCTTCTGGGGCCACCAGGTGATCGGCCGGGCCATGATCTCGGCATTCGACTTGAACGCGGAGATGACCATCCAGATGAAGGGCATCACCGTGATCACGAGGCCGATGGCGAGGATGAGCAGGATGATGACGTTCCCCCAGCGCGCCCGGCGGGGCGGGGTGGGGCGATCTGTCTCCGACAACGCTCTCGCGGAGCGTTCGAGGGTGGTGGTCATGGTCAGGTCCTCTGCCGGAAGAAGCGGAATTGGATGAGTGCGAGCACGCTGATGAGCGCGAAGAGCACGTATGCGCCCGCCGCGCCGACGGCGTAGTTGCCGTACTTGAACTGGTTGTAGACCTGCAGCGCGATCGAGGTGGTGGCATCGAGCGGGCCGCCGTTGGTCATCACGAAGGGCTCATCGAAGAACTGCATGTAGCCGGTGGTGATCAGGATCGCGTTGAGCAGAACGGTGGGCATCATCATCGGGATGGTGATGCGGAAGAACTTCTGGATGGCGTTGGCGCCGTCCAGGGATGCCGCTTCGTTCACGTCCTGGGGGATTCCCTGCAGACCCGCGAGGAAGATCACCATCGACGCGCCCACGTTGCGCCAGATCGCCATCACCGTGATCGCCGCGAGTGCGGTGTTGGGGTCGGACAGCCAGTTCGGCCCGCTGATGCCGACCCAGCCCAACACGGTGTTGATGACGCCCGTGTTCTGGTACATGAGGCGCCAGACCACGGCCACGGCCACGATCGTCGTGATCACCGGCATGTAGTAGCCGACACGGAAGAACGTGGCCGCCTTGCGGCTCAGGTTGTTCAGCAGAACGGCCAGCAGCAGTGCCAGGAACAAGGTGACCGGCACGCCGACCACGACGAAGACGACGGTGTTGCGGAGCGCGTGCAGGAACGACTCGTCGGTCAGCACCTTGACGAAGTTGTCGAACCCGGCGAAATTGACCCCGAACGGATTGCGGATGTCCCGAGCCTTCAGATCGGTGAACGACATCACGAACGACGCGACGAGCGGGAGCAGGCCGAAGACGCCGAAGGTGAGGACGAACGGCAGGACGAAGATCCACCCGATCAGCGCGGAGCGCCGCCGCTGGGCGGCCAGGGAGGAAGCCCTCCCCGGCCGCCGCTGTATGGTCGTCACCAGCCGAATCCGATGGTGTCGGCCTTCGTCTGCATCTCCGCCGCCGCCGCGGACGCGGTCATCTCGCCGCGGGCGACCATCTCCGAGTACTTGCTGATCAGGTCGGAGATCTGCGACCACGTCGGGTAGTTCGGGGCCGCGACGGTGTTCTGCAGCTGCTGCGTCAGCACCTTCGTGACCGGGTTGGCCTGGATCGGCTCGTACTGGCCGGCCGCGATGTTGGCGGGCAGCTCCTGCTGCAGGTCGTACCAGTCCTGCTGCTGCTTCTGCTGGCCCATCCAGGCCAGGAACGACCATGCCGACGACTTGTTCTTGGCGCTCGCGAACACTCCGAGGTTGCCGCCGCCGATGTACTGGTCGTTGTTGCCGCCGGGGCCGGTCGGTGCGACGGTGTAGCCGACCGAGTCCATCGTGAACCCCGCCGGTGCGGTGCCCTTCGCGATGGCGTCCTTGTAGATGCCGAGCATCCACGAGCCGGAGATGAACATCGGAGTGCCGCCGTTGTCGAACGTGGCATCCGTCGTCCCCATCGGGGACTCACCGCGCTGGAAGAACTGCGCGTAGAAATCCAGCGCCTGGATGAACTGCGGGGTGTTGATCGTCCACTTCGAGCCGTCCGACATCTTCCCGCCCGCCTGCGCGAGGAACGGCACGATCACCTGAGCCGGCTGCTCCGTGGGCTTCGGCAACGCCATGCCGAAGCTGCCGCCCGGGCGGCCCTTGAAGGCGCCCGACAGCTTCACCATCTCGTCCCAGGTCGTGGGCGCCGACATGCCCAGCTGTGCGGCGATGTCCTTCCGGTAGAAGAGGAACCGTGTCTCGACGTACCACGGCATGCCGTAGACGCCGTCCTTGCCGGTGACGGACTGCACGGCCGCAGGGTAGACGTCCTTCGCGTCGTAGACGCCCGACGGCACCTTGTCGAAGGCTCCCATCCCGATCGCGGTCGCCGTCTGATCGGCCCCGGTCATGATGATGTCCGGGCCCGTGCCCGCCGCCGTCGCCGTCTGCACCTTGGTGATCACCTGGTCCCACGGCACGTCCGTGATCTTCACGGACGCATCCGGGTTCTCCGCGAGCCAGGAAGCGGCGAGCTTCTTCAGGTTGTCGGCGTGGCCTCCGGCGGTCCAGATCTCGATGGCGCCGGATGCCTTCCCGGCGGCGGCCGGTTCGACCGAGGACCCGGAGGCCGACCCGTCTCCCGTCCGCCCGCACCCGCTGAGAACGAGTGCGGCGCCGACCGCGGCTGCGATGACCACGGAGATGCGTTTCCCGAACATGACTACTCCTTTGTATTTCGGAAACTCTGAGCAGAAATTTCGTGCCCGGAGTAAAGCTAGAGGGAAACGCGACGGCTGTCCAGCGCGAATTCTGAGACCGCAACGGCCCCCGTGGGAGTAGGATTTTCGGAAACCACCCATCAGCACGATGATCGGAACGGAGTCCCATGGCGGTGAAACTCGCGCTCGTCGCCGAAGAGGCCGACGTGTCCCTGCCGACCGTGTCCAAGGTGCTCAATGCGCGCCCCGATGTGGCGAAGGCCACACGGGAGCGCGTCACACAGGTGCTGGAGCGCCACGGCTACAGCATCCGTACGCGGCCGCGTACGGCGACCGGCCTCATCGACGTGCGGATCGTGAATCTGGACGGGCCCTGGTCCGAGACCGTCGTGCGGGGGGCGGCGGCCGCGGCGCGCCGTTATGAGAAGGAGATCGTGCTCACCGTCGACCCCGATCCGGACGACTGCGACGGCTGGGTCAGACACGCCCTCAGTCGCGGCACGGACGGACTGCTCAGTGTCGTCGCCGTCCCGAGCGAACCCGCTCGGGCAGCCCTCACCGAGGCGGGAGTCCCCTTCGTCGCCGTCGACCCGCTGCACCGCGCGCCGGAGGGGACGCTGTCCATCTCGGCGACGAACTTCCAGGGCGCGTTCGACGCGACCCGGCACCTCATCGACCTCGGTCACCGCAGGATCACGACGATCACCGGGCCGGTCGATCAGGACAACGGCATCGCCCGGCTGGCCGGGTACCAGGCCGCCATGATGCAAGCCGGTCTTCCCCTCGACGACGATCTGATCGTGCGCGCACGATACGGCGTCGAGGAGGGGTACCACGCCGTCTGTGCGCTCCTGCGGCGCGACGCCCGCCCCACCGGCATCTTCGCGGCCAGCGACGACACCGCGCTCGGGGCGATCCGCGCATTGCGCGAACATGGCCTGCGCGTCCCGGCGGACGTTTCGGTGATCGGCTTCGACGATGTCCCCTACTCGCGCTGGAACGACCCCCCGCTGACGACCGTCAGCCAGCCGCTGACGGAGATGGGTGCCGCCGCCGTGGACATCATCATCGGTGCGTTGCAGGGCAGGTCGGCGGCGGTGCACACCGAACTGTCGACCCGTCTTGTGGTGCGACAGTCCACGGCGGCACCTGCCGTGGAGCGCTGACCCCCTCTCGTCGCTCGATCCTGAGGCGGTGATCCCTCAGTCGCTCTCCGCCGGTGTCATACGAGCCCGCCGGTGTCGCGCTGCAGGGTGGAGCCGTGCCGCAGGTTCGCGGCCAAGGCCGCGAACGCGAGGCCCGCGGCGATCGGCCAGAACGGCAGGACGAAGAGCGCGACGACGAGGACGATGACAGCAAGGGCGATCCAGACGATCGGCCCGAGCACCCACATGTTGGGCGCCGTGGGGCGCGCCGGGAGGCCGGATGCCGGGGCGGTGCGCCGACGGCGAACACGGGCATACCGGCATTCGCTGGTCGTTACCCTCGACGTAAGCGCACCCGAAGAACGTGCGCCGGAGGAGTGTCGACGAATGTTCGAGAGATTCACGGACCGTGCCCGTCGTGTGGTCGTCCTCGCCCAAGAAGAGGCGAAGATGCTCAACCACAACTACATCGGCACCGAGCACATCCTGCTCGGGCTCATCCATGAGGGCGAGGGCGTCGCCGCCAAGGCGCTCGAGAGCCTGGGGATCTCGCTGGACGCCGTCCGCGAGCAGGTCCAGGACATCATCGGCCAGGGCCAGCAGCAGCCGACCGGCCACATCCCCTTCACGCCCCGGGCGAAGAAGGTGCTGGAGCTGAGCCTGCGCGAGGCGCTGCAGCTCGGCCACAACTACATCGGCACCGAGCACATCCTGCTCGGCCTCATCCGCGAGGGCGAGGGCGTCGCCGCTCAGGTGCTCGTCAAGCTCGGCGCCGACCTCAACAAGGTGCGCCAGCAGGTCATCCAGCTGCTCAGCGGCTACCAGGGCAAGGAGCCCGCGGGCGTCGCCGCCGGCGCCGGCGAGCAGAACCAGCAGGCCGCCCAGGGCGGCTC
Source organism: uncultured Microbacterium sp. (assembly GCA_947647645.1). GTDB lineage: Bacteria > Actinomycetota > Actinomycetes > Actinomycetales > Microbacteriaceae > Microbacterium. The sequence continues at coordinate 25,385 of CANSLE010000002.1, read as the reverse complement.
GGCGGTGCTCGACCAGTTCGGCCGCAACCTCACGCAGGCCGCGCGCGACAACAAGCTCGACCCGGTGATCGGACGCGAGAAGGAGATCGAGCGGGTCATGCAGATCCTCTCGCGCCGCTCGAAGAACAACCCGGTGCTGATCGGCGAGCCCGGCGTCGGCAAGACCGCCGTCGTCGAGGGACTCGCGCAGGCGATCGTGAAGAACGACGTGCCGGAGACCCTGAAGGACAAGCAGGTCTACTCGCTCGACCTCGGCTCGCTCATCGCCGGCTCCCGCTACCGCGGCGACTTCGAGGAGCGCCTGAAGAAGGTCACCAAGGAGATCCGCACCCGCGGCGACATCATCGTCTTCATCGACGAGATCCACACCCTCGTGGGTGCCGGTGCCGCCGAGGGCGCGATCGACGCCGCATCGATCCTCAAGCCGCTCCTCGCCCGCGGCGAGCTGCAGACGATCGGTGCGACCACGCTCGACGAGTACCGCAAGCACTTCGAGAAGGATGCCGCGCTCGAGCGCCGCTTCCAGCCCATCCAGGTCGCCGAGCCGAGCCTGCCCCACGCGATCAACATCCTGAAGGGCCTGCGCGACCGCTACGAGGCGCACCACAAGGTGCAGATCACCGACGGCGCCATCGTCGCCGCGGCGAACCTCGCCGACCGCTACATCAGCGACCGGTTCCTGCCCGACAAGGCCATCGACCTGATCGACGAGGCCGGCGCGCGCCTGCGCCTGTCGATCCTCTCGAGCCCGCCGGAGCTGCGCGAATTCGACGAGAAGATCGCCAAGGTCCGCGAAGACAAGGAGACCGCGAGCGAGGAGCAGGACTTCGAGAAGGCCGCGTCGCTGCGCGACGAGGAGAAGTCCCTGCTCGCCGAGCGTCTGCGCCTCGAGAAGCAGTGGCGCAGCGGCGACGTCGCGAGCCACGCGGTGGTCGACGAGGGTCTGATCGCCGAGGTGCTCGCGCAGGCCACCGGCATCCCCGTCTTCAAGCTCACCGAGGAGGAGACCAGCCGTCTCGTCTTCATGGAGAAGGCGCTGCATCAGCGCGTCATCGGCCAGGAGGAGGCGATCGCCGCGCTCAGCCGCACGATCCGTCGCCAGCGTGCCGGCCTCAAGGACCCCAAGCGCCCCAGCGGCTCGTTCATCTTCGCCGGCCCCACCGGCGTGGGCAAGACGGAGCTGGCCAAGGCGCTCGCCGAGTTCCTCTTCGACGACGAGGGCGCGCTGATCTCGCTCGACATGAGCGAGTTCGGTGAGAAGCACACCGTCTCGCGGCTGTTCGGTGCCCCTCCCGGGTTCGTGGGCTTCGAGGAGGGCGGACAGCTCACCGAGAAGGTGCGCCGCAAGCCGTTCTCCGTGGTGCTCTTCGACGAGATCGAGAAGGCGCACCCCGACATCTTCAACTCGTTGCTGCAGATCCTCGAAGAGGGTCGCCTGACCGACGGTCAGGGCCGCGTCATCGACTTCAAGAACACGGTGATCATCATGACCACCAACCTCGGATCGTCGGCCATCGCGGGCGGCCCGGTCGGGTTCCAGGTCGAGGGCAACGCGCAGACGACCTACGAGCGGATGAAGGGCAAGGTCGACGAGGAGTTGAAGCGTCACTTCAAGCCCGAGTTCCTCAACCGCGTCGACGACGTGATCGTCTTCCCGCAGCTGAGCAAGCCGGAGCTGCGCCAGATCGTCGGCCTGTTCACGAAGCGGTTGAGCGAGCGCCTGCTCGACCGCGACATGACGGTCGAGCTGACGGATGCCGCGAAGGACCGCCTCATCGAGATCGGGTTCGACCCGACTCTCGGTGCGCGCCCTCTGCGCCGTGCCATGCAGCGCGAGGTCGAGGACCAGCTGTCCGAGCGCATCCTGCACGGTGAGCTCAACCCCGGAGACCACGTGAAGGTGGATGCCGAGAACGGCACGCTCGTCTTCGAGCACGGCCCGCGCGGCGAGAAGGTCGCGGTCGGTGTCGGCGCCGCGGGAGCCATCGAGGCCACCCCGGACATCGTCGCCGGGGGCTGACCCGGATCGGATGCACGACGGAGGGGCGGATGCTGTGGCATCCGCCCCTCCGTCGTGCGCGGCGTGGCCGGGGCCAAAATCCTCCACATCGACCGCCGCCGACGTTCCTGGGCCGGTTTCGGGTGTCTCCCCGGCGGGCTGGAGGAGTTCGGGACCGCAGCCTCTGCCTGCGGCGCACGCTCGAGGCAGGTGGTCAGACCGATGATCGAGCGGGTGTGGTCATCCCGCTCATGCGGCGCCCTCCGTCGGGGCCGCGAGGGCGAGCGGCGCGACATCCACGGACACGCGCAGGGTGGAGTTCTTCGCCTGGGTGAAGATGATGCCGCGTACCGGCGACACGTCGCCGTAGTCTCGCCCCCACGCCACGGTGACGTACCGGTCGTTCGCCCACTGATCGTTCGTCGGATCGATCGCGAGCCATTGATCGGTGCCGGGGAGCCACACGGCCAGCCAGGCGTGCGAGGCGTCGGCGCCGAACACCCGCTCTTTGCCGGGCGGCGGCTGCGTCGCGAGATAGCCCGAGACGTAGCGCGCCGCGACGCCGTGCGCGCGCAGGCAGGCGAGGGCGACGTGAGCGAAGTCCTGGCAGACGCCGGCACGGGCGCGCATCGCGTCGCCCACGGTGCTGGTCACCGTCGTGGCGGTCTTGTCGTAGTCGAAGTCGCGATAGATCCGCCGCATGAGGTCGGTCACCGCCTCGCCGAGGGGACGCCCCGGAGTGAGCGAGAGCGCGCCGTACGCGGTCGTCTCGGGCTCGTGGCGCACGCGCGGTGACTCGAGGGCGAACTCGACGGCGCGCCACGCCTCCGGCAGGTGGGTGTTGAGGAGGGGACGGGCGTCCTCCCACGGTCGCGCGAGGGCCCCGGAGTCGTAGGCGGGGGTGTCGACCGTCACCTCGCTGGACGCGGTGATCGTGAGCTTCTCGTGCGGGTCGGTGAGGTGGAAGTAGGTGGCCGAGTTGCCGAACACGTCGGTGTCGGGTGCGATGTCGCCGGGTGACGGATCGACCTCGACGCTCGACGCCGTCACGCGTTGCCACGGCAGATCGCGGGGCATCAGATGGAACTGGCCCACGCTGTCCTGTACCGGCTCCCCGTACGTGTAGGCGGTGCGGTGCCAGACGCGGTACTGCATCATGCGCGCGTCTCCATCAGTTCGACGAGGGACAGGTCCGTCATCGCGACAGCAGGTGGACCGCTCTCGAAGTGGAGATGCGTGACGGCATCCGAGAGCTGTTCCAGCTGGGCGGTCACGCCCGTGAGGAAATCGACGAGCACTTCGCGTCGTCCACCCTCGATCGCCCCCAGTGCGGCGACGTCGGCGGCAGCCAGCTCCGTCTCGAGGTGGTCGAGCAGCCGCTCGGCGCGCGTCGACCCGGTGGATGCCGGCATGGCGGCCAGATGCTCGCGCAGGCGTGCCAGGGCGAAAGCGAGAGACCGGGGGTTGCTGTGGTCGAGCAGCAGGAGGTCGAGGACGTCGGCGGCCCGCATCGAGCCGCGATAGCGCCGGCGGTGTGTGACGACGCTCTCGGACGCCAGCAGCACCGCCTCCAGCACGCTGCGTGCGGCGCGGGGACCGTGGTGGTCGGCGAGGGCGGTCGACAGCAGCGCCGACAGCTGCAGCCCGCGCTCGAGGAACCGTCCCGCCTCGATCATGTGCCAGCCGGTGTCGCGGATCATGTTCGCCGTGACGCCGTACAGCGACAGCATCGCCGAGAGCATGCGACCGCCCGACTCGGCCGTGCGGTGCGGGTGCGACGATCCGCGCAGGGCGCGCGTGGCGCGGTCGACCGTCGCGAACACGCGCCAGGTGTCGCCGGAGAGCTGATCGCGCACGCCCTCCATCGCCTCGCGCAACCGCGCGATCGAGTGGGCCGCCGATCCGGGTCGCTGTGCATCCAGCAGCAGCGACCGGAACTCGGCCTCGGGCTCGGGCCAGCGCATGCCGGCCAGCCGCGCGAGCACGTCGAGCAGCACGCGGGGGCTCTCTGCGAGGGTGCCCGACGCGTGCGCGCCGGGCTGATCGAGCTCGGTCTGCGCCGTCAGCACCAGACGCAGGAGGTCTTCGGCGCGTTCGGCGTAGCGACCGGTCCAGAACATGTCGGCGTGCGCGCGCGGCGCGAGGGGCGGGATGCTGCGCGCTGTCGGGGTGAGGGCGATCTCCGCGAGGTTCTGGTCGGGATCCTCCTCCGACGACTTCAGCACCCACACGTCCTTCGTCCGCGGCGGGGCCTCCGGACTCTCGCGCACGGTCGCCAGGCCGCCGACGAGCGGGCGGTACGCCGAGCCGTAGCGCAGGGCGAAGGCACGCAGGGTGAGGGGAAGGGCATCGATGTGAGCAGCTGCCCGACCGGCCGGAGCGGTCCACACCGGCGTCTGCGACAGCGGCAGCAGCTCCTGCCCGACGAAGCGGTGCGGGGCGGCCTCGACGCGACGGGCGAGCTCATCGGCCGGCAGGGCGCTGAACGCCTTGCGTGGCTCATCGATGGTGCGGACGATCAGACCGCTGTCACCGGCCCCCAGCCGCCTCAGCACCTCGTCCCGCGATGCGGGGTCACCGCACCACAGGGTCGGCACCGAGGGGATGCGCAGCTGCTCGCCGAGGAGATGCTCGCACGCCGCGGGCAGATAGGGGAGCAGGCCCGGGTTCTCGAGCACGCCTGCGCCGAGTCCGTTGACCAGCCGCACGCGCCCGCGGCGCACCGCCTCGGTGAGACCCGCCACGCCGAGCCGCGAGTCGCCGCGCAGTTCGAGAGGGTCGCACCACGCGGCATCCACCCGGCGGATGATGACGTCGATGCGATCGGTGGGGCGGGTGCGCGGCCAGCCGGCGGGTTTCATCCACACATAGCCGTCGCGGACGACGAGATCGTTGCCCTGCACGAGGGAGAACCCGAGCGCACTCGCCAGGAACGCCTGATCGAAGGCGGTCTCGCTGAGGGTGCCCGGGGAGAGGACGACCACGCTCGGATCGTCGACCTTGTCGGACACCGACGACAGCAGCGCCGCGCGCAGGGCCGAGAAGTAGGGGTCGATGCGATGGAGGTCGCCCTCCTGGAACAGGTCGGGCATCACCTGCGAGATCACGCGACGGTTCTCGGCCGCATAGCCCAGGCCGGAGGGTGCCTGCACGCGGTCGGCGAGCACGTGCCAGTCGCCGCGTGCGTCCCGCCCGAGATCGGTCGCCGCAAGCAGCAGCGGGTGCGGATCGACGGCGCTCGCGCGGGCCAGCGGACGGGTGAAGCCGGAGTGCCCGAACACGACCGCCGAGGGCACGACTCCCTCGCGCAGCAGCGTCTGGGGGCCGTAGAGGTCGACGAGCACGGCGTTCAGCAGCTCCGCGCGCTGCGCGAGTCCGACGTCGAGCCGCGCCCAGCCGGCTGGATCGAGGACGAACGGCACCGGGTCGAGCTGCCACGGCTGCGGACCGGACTCGCCGCGCAGGTACGACACGCCGTCGTCGGCGAGGAAGCGGACGATCTCGCCGTCGACGCGCTGGAGATCATCGCCGGTGAGACTCAGGGCGTGGGCGGCCAGCGCCTTCCAGGCGGGGCGGAGTCCGCCCTCCGCGTCGACGAACTCGTCGTAGCGGAAGGTGTCGGCCGGGGACGACACGGGCAGCGTCGGCTGCGACACCGTCGCGGCATAGTCACGCAACACACTCACGGCGAAGTCCCCTCCCGGGTCCAGCGTAGGGGGCAATACAGTGGGTCGGTGACCCTTCCCGCCCCCTCCGATCCCCACGACGGCGCCCGTCCCGTCGTCCGTCCCGCGCGGACCTCGGATGTCCGCGGCATCGTCGCCCTCCTCGATCCGTGGGTGCTGCGGCGCGTCCTCCTGGGCAAGGAGCTCGTGACGCTCTTCGAGTCGGTGCAGGAGTTCGTCGTCGCCGAGGCCGGTGGCGAGCTCATCGGCTGCGGCGCCCTGCACGTCATGTGGGAGGACCTGGGCGAGATCCGCACCCTGATCGTCGCGGAGGACTGGCTCCACCACGGTGTCGGCGGGGCGATCGTCTCCCGGCTCGAGCAGCGGGCGCGGGAGCTCGGGCTCAGCCGGCTGTTCTGCCTGACGTTCGAGGTCGACTTCTTCCGTCGTCGCGGGTTCGCGCCGATCGGCGAGCAGGTCGTCGACCCCGACGTGTACTCTCAGCTGCTGCGGAGCCCCGACGAGGGCGTCGCGGAGTTCCTCGACCTCGCGCACGTCAAGCCGAACACCCTCGGCAACACCCGCATGCTGAAGAACCTCTGAACCCCGCGCGCCCCGATGAACGACAGGATGCCGCGGCCTAGCCTGGAGGGGTGAGCACACCGACGCGCCGTCCGCGACGCCCCAGTCCCGCCGTGTACCGGCGGCGCCGACTCGTCGCCGTGCTGATCGTCCTCGCCCTCGTCGCCGCCGTCGTGCTCGCGGTGTGGCAGCCCTGGCGGGGCTCGGCGGAGCCCGCGGCCTCCACATCGTTGCCGCCGACACCGACCGCGCCCAGCGCCTCGCCGTCGTCCTCTCCGACGATGGCGCCGGCCCCCTCCACGCCGACGGCGGTCGAGACCACGCCGGCCCCGGACCCGTCCGGGACGGCGCCGTCGGTCGCCGCATGCTCGACGGCGGGGATCTCGGTGCACGCGGTCACCGACCAGGACGTCTACGCCGCGGGGGCGCTGCCCAAGCTGTCGATCACCCTCTCGAACACCTCGACCACGCCCTGCCTGATCAACGTGGGCACCGCGACGCAGTCGTTCGTCATCACGAGCGGAAGCGACACCTGGTGGCGCTCCACGGACTGCCAGTCGGAGTCGAGCGATCAGGTGGTTCAGCTGGCGGCCGGGCAGACGGTGTCCAGCGTGAGCCCTTTGCAGTGGGACCGTACGCGCTCATCGGTCGACACGTGCGGCTCGTCCCGACCCCGGGCATCCCCCGGCTACTATCACCTGTCTGTCTCCATCGGCGGCATCCAGGCGGCGGACACGAAGATGTTCGAGCTGCGCTGACGATTCCGTGCCACCGATATATCTCTGCGTCTGAGAGATTTCTCACGTTCTTTCCCGCGAAGAGAGAGGGGACGGCGGATACCCTGGTCTCAGCTCTCGTGTGAGCCGCCGCCGTCCCCAACGGCGGTCGTCGTGTCACCCCCAATGACCGGCATCACCGGCACATCGCCCGATGAGTTCAGGCCCTCTCGATCTTCCCAGCCCCCAATGTGGAGATCGAGAGGGCCCCTCTCTCCGTCCCCGAGGGCGCCGCGACGTGTACTCGTATGCTGGAGCGATGGCTGGAAAGAAGCGCGCGAAGCCTCCCCTCGAGTTCCGCAACACGCAGCTGGCCGATGCCCTGCAGACGCAGGACATGGCGGCGCTCGCGTTCGCCCTCCGCCACGGCCCGACGGTGGTGCCCCTCATGCGCCCCGGTCAGCGTGATGACCCTCGCGATCGCGGGGAGGTCTGGACGTACCGCGATCCGAACACCGGCGACGTCGCGCTGCTCCTGTTCAGCGATGCCGCGCACAAGCCCGAGGCCCTGCCTCCGGCGGTGGCGCTGCAGTCCCCGGCGTGGTTGCGCGCGTTCCTCGCGGCCCATCGTGCGGAGATCACCACCGTCTTCTTCGACATCGCCGGCCCGCACGCCATGCAGGCATCCCCCGGCGACCTGCTGGCCGCGCTCGACCTGGACACCTGACACCGCCGGCCGTCGCGCGTGCCGTCGTGGAGCGAGACGACCGCGTCGGGACGCGGCGGTCAGAAGTCCGGGCGGTCCCCCGGCTCGATCGGATGCCGCTGCGTGAGGTCGCGCAGGGCTCCGCGCAGATCGCGGGATGCCGTGTCGATCACCGACCGGTAGCCGACGCGGTTGGCCTCGGCCCGGCGCTGCTCGTGTGCGGTCACCGCCCGGACCTCGCCGGCGAGGCTCAGTTCGCCGATCGCCACGAGGCCCTTCGGCGTCGGCCGTCCGGTGACGGCGCTCGCCACGGCCAGGGCGATCGCGAGGTCGGCGGCGGGCTCGACGAGCCGGACGCCACCGACCGTCGAGACGTACACGTCCTGATCCGACACGCGCAGGCCCGCGCGCTTCTCGAGCACCGCGAGCACCATCGCCACGCGGGCGCCGTCGACGCCGCTCACGATGCGCCGCGGGTTCGGCCCGGAGCCGGGAAGGGTCAGCGCCTGCACCTCGACGGGAAGGGCCCGACGCCCTTCCATCGCGATGGTGACGCACGTCCCCGGCTCGCTGGAGCCGTGGCCGAGGAAGAGGGCGCTGGGATCGGGCACCTCGGCGATCCCCCGGCTGGTCTGCTGGAAGCAGCCCACTTCGTCGGTCGCGCCGAAGCGGTTCTTGAGCGCGCGGACGAACCGCAGGGCGGTCTGCCGGTCGCCTTCGAAGTGGCAGACGACGTCGACGAGGTGCTCGAGCACGCGTGGGCCGGCGACCTGACCGTCTTTGGTGACGTGTCCGACGATGATGACCGGGAGGTCGCGTTCCTTCGCGACACGGATGAGCGTCGAGGCGACCTCGCGCACCTGGCTCGGATGGCCCGGAGCGCCGTCGACGAGACTCGACGCGACCGTCTGCACCGAGTCGACGATCAGCAGCTCGGGACGCGTCTCGTCGACGTGCCCGAGGATCGTGGCGAGGTCGGTCTCGGCGGCGAGGTAGAGCTCGTCGTGCAGTGCGCCGGTGCGCTCCGCGCGCAGGCGCACCTGACCGAGCGACTCCTCCGCGCTGACGTAGAGCACCCGCCGGCCGGCGCCGGCTGTCTGCGCCGCGACCTCGAGCAGCAGCGTCGACTTGCCCACACCCGGCTCGCCCGACAGGAGGATCGCGGCTCCGGGCACGAGGCCGCCGCCGAGAACACGGTCGAACTCTCCGACCCCGGTCGTCCGCCGCGGGGTCTCGCGGGTGTCGATCGAGGTGATGGGGCGCGCCGCGCGGGTCGGCGCGAGCGGGGTCACGGCGTGGAGGGGCGCGGATGACACCGCCTCGACGACCGTTCCCCACTGCTGGCATTCGCCGCAGCGACCCACCCACTTGGCGCTCGTCCAGCCGCACTCGGTGCAGCGGAACGCGCTCGTGGTCGCGGTGCGCTTGGATGCCATGCGTTCAGGCTAGCCGCGGCATCCGACAGTGGCGTCGCGCGCGGCACCCGCTCGGTTGCGCGTTCATGCGGTTATCGGTGGGTTGATGCCGCTCGCGAGGTTCTCTCCACCGGGCACAGGGCGGCGGGTATCGTCCGATGGCGATGCGTCGGCTGAACTGCCAACAACTGACCCGGCGAATTCCTTCGGAAATGGTGAAGGTCAGGAACGTTCCAACCACTGCCCCCGGCCGACGCAAACGTCACGCCGCCTTCGATGACGCGGACGCGAGTTTCGTCGCGGGCTCGAGTGATTAACCGCTTGACCACGTTGCAACGAGCTTGCTATGTTCTGCGTAACCGATTAACCATCCTGGGTTCGTCGGGAACAGCGTCTCGTTGAGGAGTCATCCGCATGGACCGAAGAGGGTTCTTCCGACCGCCCGGAGCCTGGGTTGGCGACGTCATCCCGTGGCAGGAAGACGGAAGGTTCCACCTCTTCTACCTGCACGAGTCGCGTCGCACGCCCAAGATCGGCGTGCCGTGGCACCGAGTCGTCACCGACGACCTCGTCAGCTTCACCGAAACCGGCCCGGCATTGGCCTCCGGGGGACCGGACGCCGACGACTTCAACGTCTACACCGGAAGCGTCGTCGTTGCCGACGGCATCCACCACGTCTTCTACACCGGACAGAACCCTGACGTCCTCGGGAACGACGGGCTCCCCCTTCAGCTGGTGCTGCACGCGACGAGCACGGACGGCATGCGTACCTGGGAACGTCATCCCGATGACACGTTCGGCGCCACGGCGGGCTACGAGACGGCTGATTGGCGCGACCCCTTCGTGTTCCGTGACGAGGAAGCCGGGCTCTGGCGCATGCTCGTGACCGCTCGGCACGCCCACGGTCCCGAGCGTCGCCGCGGTGTCATAGCGCAGTGCGTCTCGTACGACCTCCGGTCGTGGGAGCCGGCCGAGCCGTTCTGGGATCCTCGGCGTTATCTCGCGCACGAATGCCCCGAAGTGTTCGAATGGAACGGGTGGTGGTACCTGGTCTACTCCGAGTTCAGCGAGTCCTTCACCACGCGCTACCGCGTCTCGCGCAGCCTGCACGGCCCCTGGCGGGTGCCCGAAAACGAGACCCTCGACGGTCGCGCGTACTACGCGGCGAAATCGGCCGCGCGCGACGGACGCCGCTTCTTCTTCGGGTGGATCTCCTCGCGAGAGGGTTCCACTGACGACGGCGATTGGCAGTGGGCCGGTACCCTCTCCGTCCTGGAGGCAGAGCAGAATTCCGACGGCACGCTACGTTTCCACCCTCCGCGGGAGCTGCTCGAGACCTTCGATCGCGGCGTCGGAGGACTGGCATCCGCGACGGTTCTGTCGGCACCCGACGGCTATTCCGACCTCGTTCTTTCAGGGGCGGTGCCCACCGCCTTCCGGGCGCAGGCGGAGTTCGACATCGCCCCGGACACCACCGAATGCGGACTCCTGCTGCGGGCGAGCGCTGACGGTGACGAGGCGTACGTGCTGCGCCTCGAACCCCGCCGCAACCGCCTCGTGTTCGATCGCTGGCCCCGCCGCCGCACCGGCGGTGAGCAGTGGCAGATCTCGGGCGACGTCCCGTTCGCCATCGAGCTCGAGCGTCCCGTGCTCCTGGAGCCCGGCCGGCACCGACTGGACGTCGTCGTCGTCGACGACCTGTGCGTGGCGACCGTCGACGGCGCCGTGACCCTCAGCACACGGCTCTACGACCGCACCGACGGAGCGGTCGGCGCCTTCGTCGGGGAGGGGACCGTCACGGTCCTCGAACTCGACGTGTCGGCGCGGACCCCCGACGCGATCGACCCCCTGCGCGACGACCTCCTGGTCACGTCCTCCTGATTCGCTCTTTTCCTTCCCGCCACCCGAACCACACATCAACGGAGATTCCTATGGTCCATTTCACGCGCGCGGCATCCTGGGTCGCCCTGGCCGCTGCCACCGCCCTCGTCCTGTCGGGGTGCGGTGCCTCTGGCGGCGGCACCGACCCGACCAACGTCCACCCGGAGGGCGAGGTGAAGCCCCGTGAGATCTCGTGGCTGCTCTCGCGCCCCGCGGACGGCGGCGTCATCACCGCGATGCAGAAGATCGCCGGCGAATACGCCGCCGACCACCCGGGCTTCTCGCTCAATCTCATCACGACGCCCGACCGACCCAGCTACATCCAGAAGTACGAGACGCTCGCCGCGGCCAATAAACTCCCTGAACTCTTCGACACGGATGCCACCCCGTTCGCTCAGAAGCTGGCGCGGCAGGGCCGGATGATCGACGTGGACGCGCTGCTGAAGGACCTCGGCCTCGGCGGCACCTACCGCGAAGCTGCTCTCAACTACCAGCGCTTCGACGACGGTTCGCTGTACATGGTGCCCTTTGAGTTCCAGCTCGAGTTCTTCTGGTACAACCGTGATCTCCTCTCCCAGGCCGGAGTCTCGGCTCCGGCCACTCTCGACGACTTCGCGCCGATGTGTCGGGCGCTCCGCGCGAAGGGCATCACCCCGATCGCGCTGGACGGTGCCGACGGGTGGCCGCTCGAGCGGTACATGGCGTACTACCCGTTCCGCCAGGTCGGCCCCGAGTACGTGCAGAAGCTCAAGACCGGGGAAGCGAAGTTCTCGGACGCTCCCGGCCGCGCCGCGGCCCAGTGGCTGTCCGGGCTGGGTAAGGCCGGCTGCTTTCAGGAGGGCTTCTCCTCGACCGGGTACGCCGACGCGCAGGCGCAGTTCACGTCCGGCAAGGCGGCCGTGTACAACATCGGCACGTGGGAACTCGGAAACCTGGCGACCGACAAGCTCGATGCGGGCGTCCGCGACAAGGTCGACTACTTCACGCTCCCCACGCTGCCCGGGGCGGCCACGGCCGACAACGAATATGTCACCCCGTCGGGAATCGGGATGGCTGTGAACACCGCCACCTATGACCCTCTGGTCCGGGACTTCCTGAAGTTCGCGCTCGAGCGCTACCCCGCCGAGGTCGCTGCATCCGGTGCGCTCTCGCCCACCACCGATGTCCAGACCACGATCCCGTCCAACGCGACGCCTCTGTACGACCGGGCGATCACGCAATCCGGGGACGTGGGCACCAAGATCGCGATGCCGTGGGACACGCAGCTCGACCCTGCCACGAACACGCGTCTTCAGCAGGAGCTGACCCTGCTGGTTCAGGGCGACATCACGCCCGACGAGTTCGTCGGGACGATGGATGCCGCCCTGAAGGAGAACGTCGGTGGCTGACGTCCTGACATCCCGCCGGCCCCGGGTGACCGGGGCCGGCCGGCCCACCCGTCGTCGGCCGATGAGTGCCTCGATGCTTCCCCGCCGGTCCGGGCTGGCCGTGGCCGTCTTCCTCGTGCCCCCGCTGCTCCTGTACGGGGCCGCCGTTCTGCTGCCGATCGTGCAGTCGCTCGTGCTGAGCCTGTTCTCGTGGGACGGCATCACCCAGCTGACATTCGTGGGCCTGGACAACTACGTCAAGATGCTCACCCGCGACGACGTCTTCTGGACCGCTTTCGGCAACGCCCTCGGCTACCTCGCCATCTGTCTCGTCCTCCAGCTCGGTGGAGCCTTGGCCGTCGCGGGTCTGCTCACCGCGCTTCCCCGCGCACGTGAGCTCGTGAAGACGCTGTACCTGCTGCCCGCCGTGATCTCCACGGTGGCCATCGCGTTCCTGTTCCTCCGGATCTACTCGCTCGAACCGGTGGGCCTGATCAACCAACTGCTCGCCTTCGTCGGCCTCGACGGGCTGCAGACCGCGTGGTTGTCGAACCTTCAGACCGTGCTGGCCGCCGTTTCCGTCCCCGAGGGGTGGCGCTTCACGGGCCTCTACATGCTCATCATCTACGCGGCGCTGATCGCCGTGCCGAAGGAGCTCGAGGAAGCCGCCCGGTTGGATGGCGCCTCGTGGTGGCAGACGTTCTGGCGCATCCGGTTCCCCTACATCCGTCCCGTCTGGATCACCACGACCGTGATGGCGACCACCTTCGCGCTGCGCGGATTCGACATCCCATACCTCCTCACGAACGGTGGTCCGGGGCAGGCATCCGAGCTCCTGACGACCTACATGTACAAGACCGCCTTCGTGCACACCGACTACGGCTATGCCAGCGCCCTCTCCGTCTTCATCGTGGTGGAGTGCCTCGTCGCGGTAGGGCTCATCTTCCTGCTCCTCCGTCGAAAGGACGCGTGATGACCGCGACTCTCGCCCCCGCACCCGCGGCATCCGCCCCTCGGAATCCCGAGATCGAGCCCCGGCCGGTGCACCACTCGCCGCGCCTGCGGGTACAGCGCACGCTTCTTACGGTCACCGTGATCCTGATCGTCGTCGTGCAGGTGTACCCCCTACTGTGGCTCTTCCTCACCAGCTTCCGTACGGCCTCGGACTTCGCGGGCGGCGACCCGTTCGCCCTTCCGCGGGAGTGGACACTCGACAATTACGCGCGTGCGTTCGCCACGGGCAACCTTGCGCTGAACATCGGCAACAGCTTCATCGTCACCCTCGGTGCCAGCGCGCTCATCGTCGTGGCGGGGATGATGGCCGCCTACGCCCTGCAGGTGCTCGGGTTCCGCTTCAGCGGGCTCGTCCGCGCGGTGTTCCTGCTCGGCATCATCGTGCCGGTGCAGATCGCGCTCGTCCCGCTCTTCATCGACTACTCGCGGGTGGGGTTGCTCGACACCCACCTGTCGATGATCCTGCCGCTGGCGGCGTTCTCGCTCCCGATGGGCATCTACCTGTTCACGTCGTTCTACGAGTACATCCCGCGAGAGCTGTACGAGGCGGCCTCGCTCGACGGTGCCGGTCCGTACCGAATCTTCCTGCAGATCACGGCGCCGCTCTCGGTGAATACCATCATCACCGTCGTGCTGGTCAACAGCATCTTCATCTGGAACGACTTCGTCTTCGCGAACACCTTCGTGCTGTCCGACGGACTGAAGACGATCCCGCTGGGGCTGCAAAACTACATCGGAGCGATGGGCAACACCGATTGGACAGCGACGTTCGCCGCCGTGTGCGTCACGGTGACGCCACTGCTGCTGCTCTTCCTGGTGCTGAACAAGGCGATGATCGCCGGCCTCGAGAGCGGAGCTACCAAGGGATGAACATAAGGATCTCCTCATGACCACCACCATGCGCGACGTCGCGAAGGCCGCTGGCGTCTCGGTCGCGACCGTGTCGCACGTCGTCAACGACAAGCCCGGCGCCCGGATCGGCGAGGACGCTCGTCGCCGCGTGCAGGAGGCGATCATCGCGCTCGGATACCGTCCGAACGCTCTCGCCAAGACGCTGTCGGAGGGCAGCTCTCGATTCATCGGACTGGTGGCGGATGCCATCGCCACCACGCCCTTCGCCGGGCAGATCATCCACGGCGCCCAGGACGAGGCGTGGCGCCACGGTTTCGTCCTGCTCGTGGCCAACACCGAGGGCAATGCCGCTGCCGAGAACGATGCGATCGCGATGATGCTGGAGCACCAGGTGCGCGGCATTCTGTACTCGACCTGGTATCACCGGGAGATCGAAGTGCCACCGCCGCTGCAGCACACGGAGACGGTGCTGGTGAACTGCTTCGCCGGAGACGACTCGTTCCCCGCGGTGGTCCCCGACGAGGAGCAGGGCGGCCGGACGGCGACCGAGGAACTGCTCGCGGTCGGGCATCGCCGCATTGCCTTCCTGAACACCACGACGTCCTCGCCGGCCCGGGATCGGCGGCTCGCCGGTTACCGGTCGGCACTGGAGGAGGCCGGGATCGCCTTCGACCCTGCGCTCGCCTTCGAGACCGCTCCCGACCAGGAGGGCGGTTACGCCGCGGTCGACGGATTGCTCGCCTCCGGCGCCACCGGAGTCTTCTGCCACAACGACCGGGTCGCGATGGGGGTCTATGACGGGCTCCGTGAACGCGGCCTGCGCATCCCCGACGACATGGCGGTCATGGGCTTCGACAACCAGGACGTCATCGCGGCGCATCTCCGCCCGCCCCTGTCGACGGTCGCGCTGCCGCACTACGAGCTCGGCGCTGCCGGCGTGCGGACGCTCCTCGGACTGGATGCTCCGGCCGCGGGCGCTCGCCAGCTGGTCTCCTGCCCCACCGTTCTCCGGGAGTCGCTGTGAACCTTCCCCGTCCGCGGTTCCACCTCGCCCCCGTCCGCAATTGGATGAACGACCCCAACGGTCTCGTCTTCGTCGACGGTCGCTGGCACGCCTTCTTCCAGTACAACCCCGAGGGGAACGACTGGGGGAACATGAGCTGGGGCCACGCGTCCAGCCGCGACCTTCTGCAGTGGGAAGAGCATCACGTCGCCCTGCGGCACCGACCGGGTGAGCAGATCTACTCGGGGTCCACCGTCATCGAGCCGGACGGGAGACTGACGGCCTTCTACACGAGTGTCTACGCCCACGGCATCCAGGCGCAGTCCCGTGCGACGAGCGCCGACGGCGGCGAGACCTGGATTCCGGATGCTGCCAATCCGGTGATCGATCGGGCGAGCTCCGACTTCCGTGACCCCAAGGTGGTGCGGCTGCCGCACGGCGGATGGCTCATGCTGACCGTCGAAGCGGTCGAGCGACGCGTGGTGTTCTACGCTTCCGACGACCTGCTCTCGTGGCGGGAGTCCGGATCGTTCGGCCCGATCGGTGTGGACGGCGTGGTGTGGGAGTGCCCCGACCTCGTTCTTCTTCCGGTGGAAGGGCGGCCCGGCCGTCAGCGCTGGGTGTTGCTGCTGAGCACGAACCCCGTCGGGGAGGATTCCGACCCCGCCGGTTCCGCGATGCACTACGCGGTCGGCGACCTCATCGACGGCGCGTTCCGGGCCGATCACGACGCCCTCGTGCCCCTCGATCACGGTCGCGACCTGTACGCCGGCGTGACCTTCCACGGTGCGCCCGACGGAGCGGCGGTCATGCTCGCCTGGATGAGCAACTGGCGCTACGCCCACGTCGTCCCGACGTCGCCGTGGCGGGGCGCGATGTCGATCCCGCACACCCTCGGACTCCGTGACGTCGACGGCGAGTTGCGTCTCGTGCAACGGCCGTGGGTCGATCTCGGTGGCGATCGTGCTGACGCGGTCGAGGCTCCGGTCACGGTCGAGCCGCACGTTCTGGTGGACGTCCGGTGGGACCCGTCGGCGACCGGCGCCCTGCGGCTCACCCTCGAGGGGGAGAGGGATGCCAGGGTCGACGTCGTCCACGACCCCGCCGCGGGCACCCTGTCCGTGTCGAGGGACGGGTCTGCCGCCCGCTCCCTCCACCCCGACTTCGCGGGCACCCGGGTCGCTCCGCTCTTCGACGGCCAGGCCGGCGTCCTCACGGCGATCCTCGACGGACCGCTCCTCGAGATCTTCGCCGACGACGGCGCGACCGTGCTCTCGCACCTCGTGACCCTCGGCTCAGCCCCCGTGACCGTGTCGGCTCACGTTGAGACCGGGATGGGTGCTCCCACGGTGCGCCTCGTCGTCTCCGACGGCGTCGTCCAGAAAGGTCGGGCGGTTCCGGTGACCGTCTGATCCGAATCCCCTCTCACCGCCGGGGTACCCGGCGGGCGGTTCGTCGCGCCCGCCACCGAACGAGGAAGTGAGCATCATGTCATTCGAGATCTCCCGTCGCACCCTGTTGCAGGGCGCAGGAGCCGGGGCCTTCGGCCTTGCTCTCGCGGCCGCGGTCCCCGCGGGAGCCCGCGCCGTCACCGTGTCGCAGCGTGCCCTCTACCACATGACCCCGCCGACAGCCTGGCTCTGCGATCCGCAGCGCCCGATCGTCTCTGGTGGGCAGTACCAGCTCTATTACTTGCATTCGAACATCAACAACGGCCCGGGCGGGTGGGATCACGCGACCACGGACGGCGTGAGCTTCACACATCACGGCACCGTGATGCCGATTTCCGGGGGCGTGCCCGTCTGGTCGGGATGCCTCGTCGTCGACACGGCCAATACGGCGGGGTTCGGTGCCGGCGCGGTGATTGCGCTCGCCACGCGTCCCACGGACAACATCCGCAAGTACCAGGAGCAGTACCTGTACTGGTCGACAGACGGCGGGTTCAGCTTCACGATGCTGCCCGACCCCGTGCTCATCAACAACGACGGCCGCACTGCGCAGACCCCCGCCGAGATCGATAACGCCGAGTGGTGCCGCGATCCGAAGGTGCACTGGGACGCGGGGCGCAGCGAATGGGTCCTGATCCTCGGGCGCGCGCGGTACGCCGGCATCTTCACGTCGCCCGACCTGCGGAACTGGACGTGGCGGAGCAACTTCGACTACCCGAACCACGACCTCGGCGGTATCGAATGCCCCGATATCTTCCAGATGACGGCCGGTGACGGCACGAACCACTGGGTCATCGGGGCGAGCATGGACGCGTACGGTGTCGGCCTCCCGATGACCTACGCGTACTGGACGGGCACCTGGGACGGCACGCACTTTCTCGCGGACGACCTCACCCCGCAGTGGCTGGACTGGGGGTGGGACTGGTACGCCGCGGTGACGTGGCCGACCATCGAGGCCCCCACCACGCGGCGACTCGCCATCGCGTGGATGAACAACTGGAAGTACGCCGCGCGTGACGTCCCCACCGACGCGACCGACGGCTATAACGGGCAGAACTCCATCGTTCGGGAGCTCCGTCTCGAGCACCAGCCCGACGGGCGATACACGCTGCTCAGCAGCCCGATCACGGTGTTGGCGGCACACGCCACGTCGACCGTGACTCTTCCCGACCGCACGGTGAACGGCAGTGCCGTGCTCCCGTGGAGCGGGCGCGCGTACGAGCTGGAGCTCGACATCGCCTGGACGGATGCCACGAACGTCGGCGTCTCCGTGGGGCGCTCGGCCGACGGGTCCCGACACACCTACATCGGCAAGTACGGCTCCGATCTCTATGTCGATCGAGCGCCGTCAGATCGCAGCGGATACTCCCTCGTCCCCTACACGCGTGCCGCGGCTCCGATAGATCCGGCCGCTCGCTCCGTCCACCTGCGGATCTTCGTCGACCGGCAGAGCGTCGAGGTCTTCGTCAACGCCGGCCACACGGTGCTGTCGCAGCAGGTCCACTTCCTGGACACTGACACCGGCATCTCGTTCTACTCGGACGGCGGCGCGGCGACCTTCACGGGCATCACGATCCGCGAGTTCGCGACGCCCGTGTGAGCGGAGGGCCACCGGCGGTCGATCGCGCACGAGCCGAACGTGTCGGTGACGTGCCCACGGGCCGGGACGATCCACGCTCCCGACCCGCCGGGGCAGCTCGTGGTGAGCGGGAAGGCAGCACGAAGAGGCAAGCGGCCCGGGCGACTCAGCGCAGCGAGTCGGCGACCTCGCGCAGGGCGTCCGCGGAGCGGCGGAACAGGCCGAGCTCGTGGTCGGAGAACGACGTCTCGCGGATGGGCACCGCCCCTGCGGCCGAGACGACGGCCGGGACCGAGAGGGCGACGCCGCTCACGCCGTGGAAGTCGTCGAGCACGGCCGAGACCGGCATGACGGCGTGCTCATCATCGAGGATCGCCTCGACGATGCGCGCGCTCGACAGGCCGATCGCGTAGTTGGTCGCACCCTTGCCCTGGATGACCTTGTACGCGGCATCCCGCACGTCGACGGCGATCTGGTCGAGCTCCTCGACGGTGAACTTCGGCTGGCCGTCGAGCGGCTGCCAGTCGAGGATCGGGACGGTGCCGATCGTGGCGTGCGACCACAGCGGGAACTCGGTGTCGCCGTGCTCGCCGACGATGTAGGCGTGCACGCTCGAGATCGAGACGCCGGCGCGCTGCGCGATCTTCCAGCGCAGGCGGGACGTGTCGAGGACGGTACCGGAGGCGAAGATGCGCTCGTGGGGCAGGCCGGTGGTCTCCTGGGCGAGCACCGTCAGCACATCGCAGGGGTTCGTGACGATGACGAACGTCGCGTCCGGGGCGACGTCGAGCAGCTGCGGCATCATCGACTTGAGGATGCTGGCGTTGACCCCTGCGAGTTCGATGCGGGTCTGGCCGGGCTTCTGCTTCGCGCCGGCCGTGATCACGACGACGTGCGAGCCCTTGGCGACCGAGATGTCGGCGCCGCCGATGATGTCGCTCGAGCCGGTGAACTGTGCGCCGTGAGCGAGGTCGAGCACCTCCGCCTCGGTCTTCTCCGCCGCGATGTCGTACAGGGCGACGTGGCGGGCGGAGCCGCGGATGAGGGCCGCATAGGCGACGGACGATCCCACCGCGCCTGCGCCGACGACGGTGAGTTTGGAGTTCTCGATCACGCTCATGGCCCCAGTCTGACAGGCGGGGGATGCCGGGGCCACCGCCGCCCATCTACCCTGCCGATCGGCCGGGAGAAACCGGTGCGGGATTGCGGATGCCGACGAGTGCGACCAGGCCGCCGACGGTCAAGAGCACGGCGGTCGCGACGGCGGCGCGGTGGAAGCCTGTGAGATCGAGCGCCCCGCCGGTGAGGGCCGCGAGGGTCGCGATCGGGAGGAGGCCGGCCACACGGGCGACGGCGTTGTTGACAGCGGATGCGATGCCGGATCGTCCGGGATCGGCGGCGCCGAGGATGGTGGATGTCAGCGGCGACACGGTGAGCGCGAGTCCCAGCCCGAAGACGACCATGCCCGGCAGCACCTGCCACCAGTAGTCGAAGTCGTCGGCGACGAGCAGGAGCGGGAGGGCCCCGGCGGCCATGATGAGCGGGCCGGCCGTCATGAACAGGCGCGGCCCCCAGCGGCCGACGAGGGTGCCGATGCGCGAGCTGAGCGCGATCATCAGCAGCGTGGTGGGCAGACTGGCCAGTCCCGCGAGCGTTGCGCTGAGGCCTGCGCCCTGCTGCAGGTAGATCGCGAGCACGAATCCGTTGAGGGACAGGGCCGCATAGACGAACAGCGTCGACAGGTTGCCGGCCGAGAAGTTGCGGCTGCGGAACAGGTCGAGCGGCAGGATCGGATCGGGGACATGGCACTGGCGCCACACGAAGCCGGCGAGCAGGACGAGGCCCGCGAGCCCCGGCATCCAGATCGCCGGTGACGACCACCCGAGGTTGGGCTGCTCGATGAGCGCGAAGACCGCTGCGCCGAGTCCCAGGGTGCACATGATCGCGCCGAGGACGTCGACGCGCGCGTCGGCGCGGCGGTCGTCGCCGTGCTCGAGGCGGGTGAGCAGCCAGAGCGCGATCGCGATGGGCAGCAGGTTGATGCCGAATGCCCACCGCCACGACGCATGGTCGACGATGAGGCCTCCGACGAGAGGCCCCACGATCATCGCGCCGGTGGTGGATGCCGTCCAGATGCCGATCGCGCGGGAACGCAGCGGTTCGCGCATCGTCGCCGTGATGAGGGCGAGGGAGCTCGGGACGAGGAACGCACCGGCCGCTCCCTGCACCGCGCGCGCAGCGACAAGGAGCTCCGCGGAGGGGGAGAGGGCGACGGCGATCGATGCGATGCCGAACCCGATGAGGCCGATCCGCAGGACGAGGAGGCGGCCGAACGCGTCGCTGACGGCACCCGCGACGAGGATGAGGGCGCCCAGGGTGACGAGGTAGGCGTCGACGGTCCACTGCTGGGTCGACAGCCCTCCGCCGAGGTCGCGGGCGATCGCCGGCAGCGCGACGTTGACGATCGTGCCGTCGAGGAACGCGACGAACGAGCCGAGGATCGCGATCGTCAGCACAAGCCGCTGCTCGGCGGTCAGCCTCTTCGCCACGGGGTCTCCTCGGTCATGTCCTCACGCTAGGCCCCTCCGCCGACATCGTGAAGAGGATGCCGGTTCGCGGCACCCGACGGAGTGTCGTAAGCTAGTCGGCGGTGACGTGTCCGAGCGGCCGAAGGTGCAACTCTCGAAAAGTTGTGTAGGGTAACCCCCTACCGTGGGTTCAAATCCCACCGTCACCGCCACGTGAGTCACGTTGGAACCCCCGGTAAGCGTGAGCTTGCCGGGGGTTTCTGCGTGACGGGCTTCCATGGCTTCGGCGCCCCGTGTGGCCGTTTGTGGCGCGTAGCGGCCCCTGTACCGTCGCCGCGCGCGCGGCTACCACAACCCAAAACCGTCGGCCGGCTCCTGCGGCCTGTCCACCGGGTGTGCCGTCCGTCGCCGATGGCGGCAGGCCAGAGCTACATTCTGCGCGAGCGCGAAGACCTGCGGAGCGAGCGGCCGAGGAGGATCGCGCCGGCGCCTCCCAGGGCGATGAGGGCAAACGGCGGCGACGCTCCCCCCGTTGCCGGCAGCGCATCGCTGGGTGCGCTGTGGCCGCCATCCCGGCCTCCGTCGCTCGGGCGAGGCGGCGGATCCTGCTCGACGATCTGAGCCAGGTTGACGGTCGCGGCGACGAGGACAGTGCCTCGCCGAGAGTCGTTCTGCGACTCTTCGTCGAGTGCGGTCTCGATCTCGAACCGGCGCTCGCCTCCCGCGTCGATGCGCGCGGACACGGTGACTCGTCCTGCGCCGACGGGGCTGTCGTCGATCGATATCCTCATGTCCGCGGCGGCGGCGGCGTCGATGGGGCTCTCGGTCGCGGGGCGCGCGCTCACATCGAGCGTCGCGGTGGCGGCATCGGGGCTGTCGTTGCGAACCCACAGCTGGCCGGTCGTCGCACCGCCGGGTGCGAGCCGAACCCTCCCGTCGACGATCGCCACAGATCCGTCGGTGACCCAGTTCTCGCCGTCGGCGCTCACACGTAGCGGATCGTTCGCCGCGGCGGCGCTCGCGGGAGCCGAGGAGGTCGCCGACCACGGGGCGATCACGCCGGCGACGATGACGACGGCGGCCTTGGCCGCGCGGCCCCGGCCCCGGCGCATGCTCCGAGTCAGGACGAACACGCCGTAGAGGATCAGGGCGACGCCGCCGGCGACGACGATGCCCGACCGGGAAGGGCCGTTCAGGATGCTGCCCGGATAGCCGAGAAGAGGGACCGCAAAGACCACGACGCCGCGCACCTGCACCTCACGGACGGGGAGGGCGTCCGCGAGGTCGTTCGCGTCCCCTCGGGTGGTCAGCATCCGTTCTCCGTCTGCGGCTTCGCTGCGCCCCACGACCCGGTGCGTGACGACCGCGGACCTCCCTGACTCCAGCTGATAGGTCACGACGTCGCCGACGCGGATGTTCTCGAACGGCACGGCGCGGACAGCGATGAGGGAGCCCGGGGGGATGCCGGGACGCATGCTGCCGGTGAGCACGGAGTAGGGCTGCGCGCCGAGCAGAAGCGGCACGCCCACGGTCAGCACCGCCAGAAGGACGAGAACGCCGAGCGCGACAGTCGTCACGATCGACCACAGGCGCCGCGGCCGCCTCCGCGTGCGGCTCGTCCGGCGCTCTCGACGCAGGCCGTGACCGGCCGCGGTCATTGACACTTCGTCCCGCCCAACAGGAACCCGAGGAGCGGGTCGGACGGCACCACCGCGGCGGAGGTGCTCGATGCGGACGTCCACGTGCCGTAGTGGGCGACGACGCTCACGTGGAAGGTGCCCGCGAGGCCCGAGAGGAGACTGCCACGCAGGTCGAAGGGTGGCCCGCTCACCTCGCTGGTCGTGGTTGCCGGTGGACTCGCATCGTTGCGCGCGGTGACGGTGTAGCTCGTGGCGCCGGCGTTCGTCGTCCACGTGAATCGCGCATAGGGAGTGAGGCCGAGGAAGCCGGACTGCGAACTGCACGACAGGCTCGGCACGGGAAGAGTCGCCGTCGATGCCGAGAACGCGGGGGCGGCCGATGCGGCGCTCCAGTAGGCGACCGCGGCGAGCGGCATCCCGCCCACGAGGGCGCCGATGAGGAACGCGCCGACGGAGAACGGCGTGCGGGAACGGCGTTTCGCGGTCATCACTCACTCCGCTGCTCGACGATCGCCGTCACCGTCGGCGAGATCTGTCTGCCAGCCAGCGTCGAGGGAGCATTCGCGCTCAGCGACAACCGTACGCATACGTCGACGGTGCCGCCGGGCGCCGACCCTCCCTGAGGTGGAACATAGCCAGCGCCCGTCGACGGCACCATCGCGCCGGTGCTGCAGTCTCCGGCCCGAGCGGTCATCGTGACCCAGTCGGCGAACTCGGACGCCACCCCCAATTGCACCTTCAGCGCCCAGCGCAGGGTGTCCCCCTTCGCACCGACGACGATGCGCAGTGTCGCGGTCGTGGAGCTGGATCCCGGCATCGCGTCGGTCCAACTCGGCGGAGCCCCGTTCCACGTCGCGGACACCGAGAGGTCTCCCGTCGTCGTCGCGGACACCGGGATGTCTCGCTGCACGCCCCAGAAGGCGTTCGCGGTCAGAGCCCCGGCGAAGAGAGCGAGCGCCACGCCGAGGATGCCGCCGACTCGGGCAGTGCGCATCCGGCTCTTTCGCTGCGGTGGCGCCATGGTCGCACCGCGACGCTCAGGAGGCCGCCTGTGTGAGGGTCAAGGACACCTTGTCGAGGTTGATCGTCTGCGTGACGCCCACGCGGGCCGGCGTGGTACCCGAGAAGGTGATCGTCACGGTCGCCGTGCCTTCGATCGGACCGTTGCCCGTCGCCGGCGTGACGCGGTACGAGGAGTTCGACTGCGCCGTCCCGAAACCGGTGGCCGAGAAGCCGACGGTGACGTAGGGGGCGAGATCGGTCGGGATCGCAGAGTCGATGCTCGTGGACAGGTCGGCGGCGATCGTGTCTCCGACGAGGGTGACGGTCACCGGCTGTGTCAGAGTCAACACGTCTCCCGGCACCACGTGCACAGCGCTGAGCGAACCGGTGATCTGCGTGGGATCCGTGACGGCGCCGTCGAGAGTCCACGTCCCGGTGCCGAGCGTGAGGTTCAGATCGCCGGCCTGAACGGCAGAGCTGCTGATCGCGGCCGAGGTCGACCAGTAGGCGTAGGTGTAGCCGCCTCCGAGGAGCAGAGCTGCTCCGGCCGCGATGGCCAGGACACCCTTCGCGCGCGCTTTCCTGCGCGGTTCGCGACGACGTGAGGCGGTCTCGTGCGATTCGGTCATTTCTCTTCCCCCTGAAAGGTGCCGGGCATGAGGCGAGCCCAACTTGTCGACACCTTATTCGGGGCTGCGGCGCGTCCGTTCCCCTTGGCGGCCGAATCCCACCGAATTCGGTAGAGCGATACGTGAAGCGCGGCGAGGTACTGAGACGGGAAGACCCCACGTCTCAGTGGCGTCTCAGTAATGTGGCGGCTCGGCGATCAGGGAGGCCGCCCGATCACCCCAGCAGCGTCTGCCCGACGTACCCGCCCGGCTGGCACCCGGGCGGGACGGCGAACACCGCCGAGCCGATCGGGGTCGTCCACTCGTTGAGCAGGTCGAGCTCGTCCAGGCGGCGCTGGATCGGCACGAACTGGGCATCGATGTCGGCCTGGAAGGACACGAAGATCAGGCCCGAATCCGACACCTGGTCGCCCGCCGGACGCTCGTCGTAGTTGTAGCCGCGGCGGAAGATCCGCTGCCTCGTGTCGTCGGGCCGCGATCGTCGCATGTGCGAGAACTCTGGGATGACGGGAAAGCCGATCGTGGTCTTCGCGGCGAAGTCCGGCTCATCGTGCTCGGCCGTGCCGGTGAGCGGGGCCCCGTTCGCGAGGGTGCGTCCGACGGAGTCCTCGCGGCCGGGACGGTCGAGCCGGTCCCATTTGTCGAGGTCCATGTGGATGCGGCGGATCACCATGCCCGTGCCGCCGGCCATCCAGCCGGCATCCGACCAGACGACCTCGTCGAAGTGGCCGGTTCCGGGCCGAGGGTTGGCGGTGCCGTCGACCTGGCCGAAGAGGTTCCGCATGGTGGTTCCGGGCGCGACGGTGCCGTAGGCGCGGCGGAACCCCTGCTGCGTCCAGCGGACCTCCGCGAAGCTGCGCGCGTCCCTCAGCAGCATCCGCGTGGTGTGCGCGACCGCCAGCGGGTCGTCGCCGGCGATCTGCAGCAGCAGGTCGCCGTGGCTGAACTCGTCGCGGAGGCGATCGATGCCGAACGCCGGCAGTGCGCGCAGCCAGCTCGGCGCGGGGCCCTGCGCGCGCGAGACGAATCCGGGGCCGAATGCGAACGTCACGGTGAGTCGGGCGGGCGCGACGGCGAGCTCCGGCTCGGAGTCGGCGAGCGCGGGCCGGCCCTGGGTGAGCCGTTCGGCGTCGTCGCTCAGCACGCGCATGAGGCGGCGCAGGCCCTCGCGGTCGACGTCGGCGCGCAGGTCGAGCGCGACGAACGTGCCGTGCGCCTGGGCATCGGTGTCGATGCCGGCCTGGTGCGCGCCGTGGAACGGCACGATCTCCGCTCCGTTGAGGGGGACGGATGCCGGGGCCGGCGAGGCGGAGTCGGCGGACGGGGTGAGGGCGAGGTCGATGCCGATCGCGGCAGCGG
>CANSLE010000001.1 GCA_947647645.1 uncultured Microbacterium sp. | reverse complement strand
GTCCGCGAGGCCGACGGTGCGGCCTCCGTGCGTGAGCGAGACGCCGAGCGAGACGATGCGGTCATTGTCGTCCGCGCGCACCAGCTTGGGCGCGGCGAACGCCACCGACGGTGAGGTCTCCAGCGCGCCCATCAGTCGGACGAGCGCCTCCGGTGCGGGAGTCGTGTCCTGGTCGAGGATCCAGACGGCATCCCCGTCCAGACGCCGGGTGGCGAGGTTCAGCGCGTCGGCGAACGACGTGCCGCGGTCGGCGGTGATGACCCCCTCGGCGCCGGACTCGCCCGCGATGCGCTGCAGCGTGCGGTCGGTCGCGTGCACACCGCACAGCACGATCGTGAGGGTGTCGACGGGGCGGGCCTGGGCGGCGAGCGCGGACAGGACGCGGTGCAGGCGGATATCTGTGGCCACGCGCGCATCGGGGCGGACGACCAGCAGTGCGTGAACTCGGGCGGGCATGACGTCGTCAGCCTAGGCGCCGACTCCGGCGGGCGGCGGACGTTGCCCGCGAGTCTCCGGAACCGCGTGTCGCGTCGTGGCCGAGCGCGTCAGGCGCGGCGCTTGAGCTTGCGGCGCTCGCGCTCGCTGAGCCCACCCCAGATCCCGAAGCGCTCGTCGTTCTGGAGCGCGTACTCGAGGCACTCGCCGCGCACGTCGCACGAGGTGCAGATCCGTTTCGCGTCGCGCGTCGATCCGCCCTTCTCGGGGAAGAACGCCTCGGGGTCGGTCTGGGCGCACAGCGCGTCGGCCTGCCACGCGAGTGCGGTGTCCTCGTCGCCCTGCGTGGGACGACGCACACCGGGCACACCGAGGTTCACCGGGTCGACGAACCAGTTGTCGGGGACGCCGGAGCGGTAACCCGTCATATCGTTCTCCCCACGTTTTCCCGATGCGCTGATGCGCGTGTTGGAATAATTACACCCTTGTCATTCGCTGCGGTCAAGTCGCAGATCGTAAACCCTCAAGGCGGGATTGAACCTTCACGTCGCCGCATCGGCGTGTCGCGAGCGATGTCGGCGCGTCAGACGCCGGGCTGGGCCACGAAGGCCTCCCCCGTCCCGGTGACCGTGACGGCATCCTCGTCGGCCGAATAGACCGCCGATCCGGGGCGGAGCGCCACCGGCGCCCCGGAGCCGGCCACGGAGACCTCACCCGCCGTGCAGAGGACGATCGCGGGGCCGGTCAGCACGAGGCGGGCCTCGCCGCCGGAGACGACGATGCGGGACAGCGCGAAGTCGTCGACGGGGGTGTCGTAGTCGACGACGGCGTCCGCGACCGGCCGGCCGTGGATGACCGGCGCCGGCCCCGGCGTGAGGTCGACGACGCTCATGAGTTCGGGGACGTCCACGTGCTTGGGTGTGAGGCCGCCGCGCAGGACGTTGTCGCTCGCCGCCATCAGCTCCACGCCGAGTCCCGACTGGTAGGCGTGCAGGACGCCGGCCGGCGCGAACAGCCCCTCGCCCCGGCGGAGTGTGACGAGGTTCATGAGCAGCGCGACGATGAGGCCCGCGTCGCCCGGAAAGTCGGCGGCGGCGGCGCGCAGCACCGCGATCTCGTCCGCGAACTCGGCACTGGTGGCCCGGTCCAGGGCCGCCGTCAGATCCTGCACCGCGGCGGTGTCGGCCTCGCCGAGCGCCCACGACAGCACACGACGAAGCGCCGTTTCGGCCTCCTCGCCGTCGTCGGCCGCGCCGAGCATCCCGCGGATGTCGGCGACGGTGCCGTCATCGCCGCCGTCGTCGAGGTCCTGCAGCAGGCGCCGCGTCGCCGCGAGCGGGCGAAGACCGACGAGGGCGCGGAACTCGTCGCTCAACGCGACGATGATCTCGGGCTTGTGGTTGTCGTCGCGGTAGAGCCGATCGGATGCGTCGCGCGCGACGCCTGCACGCTCTTCGCGCGCGAAGCCCTCGCGCGCCTGCGCACGCGTCGGGTGCGCCTGGATCGAGAGCGAGGATGCCGCCGCGAGCAGCTTGAGCAGGAACGGCAGCGCGGGCCGACCCTCGTCGGCGAGCAGGACGTCCAGTGTGCGTCCGTCCGGGGTCCGCGAGGGGCATCCGGCGTGGTCGCCGTACCAGATCTCGGCCTCGGGGGCATCGGATGGCTCGCGGCCCTCGAGGCCGGCGATCAGCGTCGTGGAGCCCCAGGAATAGTCGCGCGGTTCATTGGAGATCGGCGTCAGCATGCCCCCAGCCTAGAACCGCCGCCGCGCTACTCTGATCACACCATGGCCGTCCACACGAAGCACCCCGTCGGGGCGCCGCCGACCGCCCCGATCCGCGCGACGACGGGCCATCTGCTGCTGCGCGGCTGGTGCATCGTCGTCCTTGCCGGCACCCTCGCCGGCGCGGCGTGGCCGATGGCGCTGGGCTTCACCGGCACCGCGGTCGTCGTGCTCGCGGCCGGCATCGTCTCCGCCACGCTGTGGGCGCTCCTGCGTCCGCCGGTCCAGTGGCGCCGACTCCCCTGGTTCGCTCTCGGGTACGTCCTCTGGGCGACGTCCTCGCTGCTGTGGACCGCGCACCCGATGACCACCGCGGCGACGCTGGTGCTGCTTCTGCTCACGACCGCACAGGCGATGTTCGTGGGATCGGTGCTGACCTGGCGCGAACTGGTGAGCGCGATCGCATCGGCGCTCAAATGGGTGCTGTCGCTCTCGACCCTGTTCGAGCTGTGGGCCGCTCTCGTGTGGCGGGGCGTGGTGCTTCCCGGCTTCGCGCGAGCGCACGGTCCCGTCGACGACACCACGGTCGTCTGGTCGCACGGCGCGCTGCTGGAGGGGGGCCGCATCCAGGGGATCGTCGGCGATGCCACCGCGCTCGCCTTCGTCGCGCTGCTCGGCATGGTGGTGTTCGCGATCCGCTTCGCCGCCCGCCCTCCGCGCCGCGCTCTGCTCGTGGGCTGGTTCGCGCTGTCCGCGTTCCTGTTCTTCCGGGCCGGATCGGCGTCGGGATGGCTGGGCGCGGCGGCCGTCGTCGTCGTCCTCACAACGGTGCTCGCGATGCGGACGACGCGGCGCCCCGGTGAGCGCACCCGCTACTACGTCGTCTATGCGCTCGTGGCGGTGACCGGCCTTCTGGCCGTGTGGCTCGGCAGGGGCCAGATCTCCTCGGCGCTCGGGCGTTCCGCCGACCTGGACGGCCGTGAGGGCATCTGGTCGCTCGTCCTGTCGAAGGCGTTCGAGCGCCCGGCCGTCGGGTGGGGCTTTGCGACGCCGTGGATGCCGTTCGACGCGGCATCCGCGGGCTCGATCGCCGGCCTCGAGACCGCGGGCCGCCAAGCGCACAGCATGTGGATCGACGTGTTCTTGCAGCTGGGCGTCGTCGGGCTCGCTCTGCTCGGCCTGACCTTCTTCGCGTACGTCTGGCGCTCGTGGTTCTTCGCGGTGGACCGCCCCCGCTGGGATCTCGTCGCCGACCGCCCCTACTCGCCCGTCACCCTCGTGCCGACGCTCGTGGGGGCCGTCCTGCTGGCGCAGGGCCTCGCGGACTCGGGCCCCCTGGTCGGGTGGGGATGGCTGTTCATCGTGCTCCTCGCCTTCAAGATCAAGCAGGCGCCGCTGCTGGGTCGCGGCGCGTCCGAGCAGCGGCTTGTCGGGGAGCAGGGCGAACCGGAGCGGATGCCGGGCTGACGCAAAGGTGACGACGAGGCCGCCGGGTTAGACTTCTCGGGCCATGGCCTCCACTGTTTCGCGCCCCGACGCGGCCTCGGACGATTCGTTCACGCCCGCCTCTGCGACGATCGCGATCGTCACGTACAACCGTTCCGGACTGCTCACGAAGCTCCTCGAGAGCATCACGGCGATGGACCCGAAGCCCGGCCACGTGGTCATCATCGACAACGCGTCGACCGATGACACCACCGAGGTCGTGGAGTCCTTCCGCGAGGGCCTGGGCGCCGAGCTCGTCTACCGGCGACTCGACGAGAACACCGGCGGTTCGGGCGGCTTCAGCGAGGGCATGCGGGTCGCGTACGAGCTGGGCTCGACGTGGATCTGGGTCATGGACGACGACGTGGAGGTCCTCCCCGACGGCCTGGCGAAGATGGGGGCGTGGGCGCCCCGGTTCAAGTCGATCCAGGGCCGGCGCTACGACTTCGACGGCAGCGAGTTCTACTGGCAGTACCGCGTGGCGGAACCTCTCGCCATCCCGATCCCGTACGCCCCCAGCGGTTTCGACGAGTCGGGCTACAAGGAGATGAACTCCGGCTGCTTCGAGGGCATGTTCATCCACCGCGACATCGTGGAGCGCATCGGTCTTCCCGACCCCCGCTTCTTCATCTACTGGGACGACCAGACCTACGGCTGGCTCGCCTCGCGCGTCACGACGTCGGTGATCGTGAACGAGTTCGTCCTGCGTCGCACGCGCGAGATCAAGCAGTGGGACATGGGCATCCGCCACATGAACGCGTCGAGCGACGCGTACCGCTACTACATCATGCGCAACCGCGCGATCATCAAGCGCTACTACCGAAGCCTCGGCGTCTACAACCCGGTGCTGTTCGGCCTCGGCACCGCGTTGACGTTCGGCAAGGAGCTCATCCGGCTCGTGTTCGTCGAGCGCACCGTCCGCGGCACCTCGAACCTCTTCCGCGGCCTCCGCGACGGGCGCAAGATCTCGCGGGATGCCGACTGGAAGCCCATGCCGCCGCTGGTCGCGGCGGGCGCGGCATCCTGACCACTCCTCTGTATCGACACGCTCGGAGCACCTCGTGACTCACATCCTCCAGAACACCGTCCTCCCACTCGAGCGCGATCCCGACCTTCTGCCGCTCTACGTCGACCCTGAGACGTGGACATCGATCGACGAGGAGCCCGTGCGCGTGTCGAGCCGCGCACAGCTGGGGAACATCCTCGGTCGCACCACGGCGCGCATCGTCGCGGGGCGACGCGTATCGTTCGGCACCTACTTCAACGCATTCCCGGCGTCCTACTGGCAGCACTGGACGACCGTCCGTGATGTGACGCTCACCGTGCGCACCACCGGCTCGGCGACAATCCTCGTCTACCGGTCCACCGGCAGCGGTGTTCGGCAACGGATCGATACCCGTGAGGTCGAGGGCGAATCCGCCGCTGTCTTCGAGCTGAAGCTCAACCAGTACAGCGACGGCGGGTGGATCTGGTTCGATGTGGCTGCCGACGAGAAGTCCGCAGTCTTCGAGGGCGCGACCTGGTCCACCGAGACCGAGCCGCAGCGCGCGGGCAAGGCGAGCATCGGCATCACGACCTACAACAAGCCGGACTACTGCGTCGGCACTCTGCGCGCGCTGGCAGCCAGCCCCGAGGTGCTCCCGCTCCTGGACCGCGTGTTCGTCATCGACCAGGGCGATCTTCTGGTTTCTGCCGAGCCGGGCTACAACGAGGTCGCGAACGAGCTCGGTGACACGCTCCAGATCGTGACGCAGCCGAACCTGGGCGGATCGGGAGGCTTCGCGCGCGCGATGACCGAAACCCTGCAGCGGCCGGAGAGCGACTTCGTGCAGTTACTGGACGACGATGTCCGCATCGAGCCGGAATCGATCCGACGATCCATCATGTTCGCGCGTTTCGCCACCATTCCGACGATCGTCGGCGCCCACATGTTCGATCTTCTCGACCGCCCGAAGCTGCACGCGTGGGCCGAGGTCGTCGACGAGACGCCGTTCATGTGGCGCACACTGAACCAGGAGCGGATGCCGCACGACTTCTCGGTCGCGAACCTTCGCCAGTCCCCGTCCCTGCACTCGCGCCTCGACGCGGACTACAACGGGTGGTGGATGTGCCTGATCCCGACGGAGATCGTGCGTGAGGTCGGGCTGGCGCTGCCGGCTTTCATCAAGTGGGACGACGCCGAGTACTCGCTCCGCGCTCGGGAATCGGGCTACCCGACCGTCTCGATGCCGGGCGTCGCACTGTGGCACGTGTCGTGGGTCGGCAAGGACGACTCGATCGACTGGCAGGCCTACTTCCACGCGCGCAACCGCATCGTCGCCGCGCTGCTGCACTCGCAAGCGCCACAGGGCGGCACCCTTCTGAAGCACAGCCGCCGCCTCGACCTCAAACACCTCATGATGATGCAGTACTACCCGGTGGCCCTCCGCCACCGTGCGCTACGTGATGTTCTTTCCGGGCCGTCACATATGCGTGCGAACCTCGCGACCGCGATGCCCGCGGCGCGGGCACTCGCGAAGAGCTTCCCCGAGACGATCGTGCACCGCGACACCGACGAGCCGCTCCGGTCGCGCCGCGGACGGCAGGTGTTCCCGCGACTGAAGCGGCACCAGTTCGACAGCCCGACGGGGCTGCGACTGCGTTGGTTCACGGCATCCACTCTCGTCACGCACTGGCTCCACGCACCGCGCCCGGAGAATCTGGCGCAGCCCGAGGTGGAGTTCGGCAAGAACGATGCCCACTGGTGGCGTGTCCCGCTATTCGACAGCGCCCTCGTGAACGCTGCCGACGGCTCCGGAAAGAACGTCTACACCCGTGACCGGGCCCAGTTCCGTCGGATGCTGGTCGACAGCGTCCGGCTCCACCGGGCGTTGCGGCGGCGATGGGACCGCCTGGCCGACGAGTACCGGCGGGCGCTGCCGGACCTCGCCTCCGGGGCCGCCTGGCGACAGACGTTCGATCATGAGGGAGACGCCGGTCGCTGACCGGCTACCGACCGGGCGGCGTCAGGCCAGCTGGTTGTTCCACATGGACAGCGCGGAACCGATGGCCATGTGCATGTCGAGGTACTGGTACGTGCCGAGTCGTCCACCGAAGTGGACGTCTTTCTCGCCCTTCGCCAGCTCGCGGTACGCGAGGAGACCAGCGCGGTCGTCAGGCGTGTTGACCGGGTAGTACGGCTCGTCCTCACGTGTCGCGAAGCGGGAGAACTCCCGCATGATGACGGTCTTGTCCGTCGGATACCGGTCGGAGCGCTCCGGGTGGAAGTGCTTGAACTCGTGGATGCGGGTGTAGGGAACACCGGCATCCGCGTAGTTCATGACGCTCGTGCCCTGATAGTCGCCGACATCGAGGACCTGTTCCTCGAAGTCCAGGGTCCGCCACGACAGCTCGCCCTCGGCGTAGTCGAAGTACCGGTCGACGGGGCCGGTGTAGACCACGGGGAGCTGGCCGACCGTCGCCTTCTTGTTCAACGGCTGGGACTCGTCGAAGTAGTCCGTCGACAGCTTCACCTCGATGTTCGGGTGATCGGCCATCCGCTCCAGCCACGCCGTGTACCCGTCGGTGGGAAGCCCTTCCCACCTGTCGTTGAAGTAACGGTTGTCGTAGGTGTACCGCACCGGGAGGCGGCTGATGATCTCCGCTGGCAGCTCCTTCGGGTCGGTCTGCCACTGCTTGGCCGTGTAATCGCGGATGAACGCCTCGTACAGCGGGCGCCCGATGAGACCGATGCCGCGTTCCTCGAGGTTCTGTGCCGATTTCGGGTCGAACTCCCCCGCCAGCTCGTGGACGAGTGCGCGCGCCTCATCGGGCGCGTACGCCGCCTGGAAGAACTGGTTGATCGTGCCCAGGTTGATCGGCAACGGGAACACGACGCCCTGGTGGTTCGTGTACACGCGGTGGACGTAATCCGTGAACGTCGTGAAGCGGTTCACGTACTCCCACACCGTCGGGTTCGACGTGTGGAACAGGTGCGCCCCGTAACGGTGCACCTCGATCCCCGTCGTCGCCTCGTCCTCGCTGTACGCGTTCCCCCCGATGTGGTGGCGGCGATCGATGACCATGACTTTGCGTCCCGCTGCGGCAGCACGCTCGGCGATCGTGAGGCCGAAAAAGCCGGAACCGACGATGAGGAGATCCATGTATTGCGCTTTCTGTGTGAGGGCGCCTGAAGGCTCATAGTCAGCGCGGATCGGACTCATACCCCGCGTTCCCAGCGGATGCCCACGCGACGATCAACTAGACTAGCTGACTGTTGTCTCGAGGCCCCCGGAGGTTGATGTGGCTGAGGGTTGGATGACGGCGCTGCCTTCGTTCTTGATCGCGATCGGGTTGCTCATCGCCCCCGGGGCCATCATCGTCTTCGCAGGGTGGCGCACACAGCGGCCGGTTCTTTTCCTGCTCGCGCCCGGAGTGAGCATCGCCCTCATGGCGGCGAGCGCAACGCTGGCCCCGTTTGTCGGCGTCCGATGGTCCCTCCTCCCGCTGGCCGCTATCACCGCGGTCGCAGCGGCTGCGGCGTTCCTCGTCGGTCGGAATGCGGTGACGAGCACACCGCCGACGCAGCGCCGAACCAACCTGGCCACTCTGGCTGCACTGGTATCAGCCGGAATTGTTCAAGCGTGGCAATTCACGCGCGCTTTCGGAGCGCCCGAGAACATCGCTCAGCGTTTCGACAACATCGTTCATTTGAACGCCATCAGGCTTGCGCTCGACAGCGGCGACGCTTCGCCCTTCCAGATCGGACGCACCTCCGACATCAGCTTCTACCCCAACGCCTGGCACGCCTTCACCTCACTAATCGCGGAGTGTTCGGGGGTCGATGTTCCCATCGCTGTCAACGTAGCCAACCTGGCCATTGTCGCCGTCCTGTGGCCGGCGTCGATGATGGCACTGTCGGCCGTGCTCTTCCGCGCGCGCGCAGCGGCCCTGGTCGCTACCGCAGCTCTGACGTGCGCGTTCGGCGCATTCCCCGCGCTCTTCTTCAACTGGGGCGTGCTGTACCCGAACGCCGTGGGCTTCGCGATGATCCCCGCCGCGCTCGCGGGCGCGCTGCTCGTCTACGGGTCCAACCGCGGGCGTGATCGCGTCCGGAGCTGGCTGCTCTTGGGAACGCTCGCGCTCGGAACCGCGTTGGGGCACCCGAATGCGCTCCTCGCCGCCACGATCTTCGCGTGGCTCCTGTGTGCGGGATTCGCTGTCCAGGATGCGCTAGTGGATCGTTCGCCGAGCCGTCGACGACGCGCTCTGTTGATCTTCGCGATTGGCTTAGCCATCTGCGTAGCATTCATCGCGCTCGCCCGAACCGGTGACGCGCACTCCGGCTGGCAACCTTGGGGAAGCGCGGCGCAGGCCCTCGGGGAGGGAGTCCTCGTCTCACCTCGAGGGTTCGCACCCACGATCGTCGTGTCGTTCCTTCTTCTCGCCGCTTTGGTCGGAGCGGTGAAGCGCCCACGCCGCATCACCGTACTCCTGCCGTTCCTCGCCGCGATCGGTCTCTTCGTGCTGGCAGCCGGCGTTTCCCACGGAAGCCGACTGCGGTCGTTCCTGACCAACCCCTGGTACTCGGATCCCAGTCGCTTCGCGGCGCTCCTGGTGGTTGCCGCGATCCCGGTGGCTGTCCTGGGGGCGCTCGTCCTCTTCGATCTGGCGCGAACGTTCGTGAAACGGAACACCGCGACTCGGTCGGCGCGGATCCAGCGCGTCGCGATCGCGAGCTCGACCGCCCTCGCGATCGCCGTGGTGTTCAGTGCCAGCTTCGGGCCCAATGTGTCGATGTCGTTGGCCCAGGTGCGCGAAGCGTACACAGCGACTGCGGACGCTCTCCTCCTCAGCCCCGACGAGCGGACCCTCATCGAGCGGCTCCCCCTGCACGTGGCGCCTTCCGATCTGGTCATCGGGAGTCCTCGCACTGGCGTATCACTCGCGTATGCGCTCGAAGGCATCCACGTGACCGAACGGCATGTCTTCGGTTCCCCCAGTGCCGACGAGCGGTTCCTCGACCAGCACCTCCGCAGCATCGATACCGACCCCGCGGTATGCGCAGCAGTCAATCGTGTGGGCGTGGGCTTCGTCCTCGACTTCGGCGCTCGCGACGTCATCCACCCCTCAGGGGCCGCGGCATACGCCGGCGTCATCGATCTGACGGCATCCGCGCACCTCGCGCTCCTCGACTCACAGGGCCCCGACGCTCGACTCTTCCGCATCGTGGGGTGCAGCTGATGGCTCGGCGAAACACCATCGGGATCGCATACGACTGCCTGTTCCCGTACACGACGGGGGGAGGAGAGCGGCAGTATCGCAGCTTCGCGAAGTGGCTTGCGGCGCGTGGGAACCGCGTCGACTACCTCACGTCTCGACAGTGGGAGGGTCAACCAGCGCCCGCCAGTTTCCGTATCGTCCCGATCGTCGGCAATCTCCGTCTCTACGATCGAGAAGGCGTGCGCCGCACCACCGCCGCGCTCCGCTACGCTGCCGCCCTGTTCTGGGCGCTTCTACGTCGTCGGAGAGAATACGAGGCGGTCATCGTCAGTGGTCTGCCGATCCTCAACGTCTTCGCAGCGCGCGCCGCGCTTGTCGGCTCGGGAACGAAGATCGTCGTCGATTACCTCGAAGTGTGGGGGCGGCGCCAGTGGCGAGAGTACGCCGGAATGGTCACCGGCAACGTGGCCTGGGCCTTGCAAAGAGCCGCAATCGCCCTCACTCCGGTCGCCACCGCCCACTCGCAGCTCAGCGCGCGCCGCCTTCGCGGCGAGGGGTTCCGCCGTCGGGTTCTCGTGAGCCCGGGACTCATCGACATCGACTCGGAGGCCGCGTCGAGCACCCTTGCACACTCGTCTGCAGCGAGTCCGCCGTTCGTGCTGTACGCCGGTCGGCATATCCCGGACAAGCGCGTGGAAGCTCTCCCCGCTGCGGTGGCAAGGGCGCGCGACGTGTTTCCGGACCTCCGGCTGGTCATCCTCGGCGACGGGCCGAGCTCGGGCGACGTCGACGCTGCGATCGCTGCATCGAACGCGGCCGATTGGACGACTCGTCCGGGTTTCGTCTCGCAGGATGTCCTTGATGAACTGATGGGCTCGGCGGCGGTGCTCGCGAACCCGTCGCGGCGTGAGGGCTATGGCCTCGTCGTCGTCGAAGCGGCCGCATACGGTACCCCCACCGTGCTCGTGGCCGATGAGGGGAACGCGTCGACAGAGCTCATCGAGCCGGGCGCGAACGGCATCGTCGCCGAGTCGATCGACGCGGCCCACCTCGGCGACGCCATCGTCCGTGCGGTGGGCGCCGGATCGAAGCTGCGGAAGTCCACGCGCGCCTGGTATGACGCCGCGATCCAAACCCGTACCGTCGAGAAAACGGTAGACGCAATCCTCGACGCCGTGCGGTCGTCGAGCTCACATCGCACCGGCGCTCTAGGGCTCGGCGCACGACGCAACGAAGGACCACAGTGAACCAGCCCCAGGACCTCGAGCTGACGATCCTGATGCCATGCCTGAACGAGGCGGAGACACTCGAGGTCTGCATCCGCAAGGCGCAGGGATTCCTGGACCGTACCGGGATCCTCGGCGAAGTGCTCATCTCGGACAACGGAAGCACCGACGGTTCCCAGAAAATCGCCACCGACCTCGGTGCCCGCGTCTCCCACGCGCCTCGCCGCGGCTACGGTGCAGCGCTCATCAACGGGATCGAGACCGCCCGCGGGCGCTACGTGATCATGGCGGATGCCGACGACAGCTACGACTTCGAGCACCTCGAACCGTTCATCGAGCGTCTTCGAGCGGGTGCTGATCTCGTCATGGGCAACCGCTTTGCCGGCGGGATCGCTCCGGGCGCGATGCCGCCCCTGCACAAGTACCTCGGCAACCCGGTGTTGTCGGCGATCGGTCAGTTGTTCTTCCGGCCCGGCGTGCGCGACTTCCACTGCGGTCTGCGCGGATTCAACCGCGCACGGATGCTGGAGCTCGACTTGCAGACGACCGGGATGGAGTTCGCGTCGGAGATGGTCGTCAAAGCCTCGCTCTCGCGCTACCGCATCGAGGAGGTTCCGACCACGCTGAAGAAGGACGGGCGGTCACGTCCCCCGCACCTGCGTAGCTGGCACGATGGCTGGCGCCACCTGCGCTTCCTGCTGATCTTCGCACCGCGCTGGCTCTTCGTGTACCCGGGGCTCATCGCGTTCTTCGTCGGCGCGATCGCCGTTGGGGTGCTCTCCTTCGGTGGTGTCGAGGTAGCCGGGGTCGGCTTCGACGTCACGACGATGGTCTACGCGAGCGCGCTCTGCGTGACCGGCTACCAGTCCCTCATGTTCTTCTGGCTGACGAAGCTGTATGCAACCCAGGAGGGGTTCCTTCCGACGAGTGCACGGTACCGGTCTGTCGTTGCCAGCTGGAGCGCCGAGCGCGGCCTGTTGATCGGCCTCGCACTGTTCGTCATCGGCGTCGCCATCGGAGTCGTCCAGGTCCTGCGCTGGGGCAGCCTGAACTTCGGGCCGCAGGACGCCGCCGCGGTCGTGCGCATCGCCATCCCGAGCGCCCTGGGCATCGTGCTCGGCTTCCAGACGATCATGATGAGCTTCTTCTCGGGCGTGTTGACGACTCCGCGTCGCGTCGTACGTGCCGACGCCGTTATCGAGAGCTGAAGCGGTGCGGGTCCTCGTTGATCTGCTCGGCTACACCGGAGGCCGCGGCGGCACCGAGACATACGTCCGCGAGCTCCTCCCCCGTCTCGCAGCCCAGCTGCCGGACGCAGTGTTCATCGGCCTGACCGGCGCCGCCGGGGAGGATTCCGTGCGCGCGTTCTTCCCCGGCGAGGTCGAGGTGGTCCGCTGGGTAGGTGACGGCCGCGCAACATGGGCTTTGGGTGAGATCACCCGTGTGAACAGCGTTGCCCGGCGCACCTGCGCAGACGTCGTATGGTCCCCTGCCAACTTCGGCCCGCTGACGGCTGGCCGCGTGCCTCGCGTGGTCTCTGTCCACGACGTGATTTATCACGAGCTGCCCGGTACGGGCTTCGAGCGTTTGGGTCGGGCTGTCACGGCATGGCTCATGACGCGAACCGCTCGCACAGCCCGCCGAGTCGTCACGGTTTCCTCTACAGCTGCGGACGCGATCACCCGGCATCTCGGCATCCCGAAGCGCGATATCGCGCTGGTCTACAACGGGCGTTCCACCTTTGCCCGGGTCGAGGACCCGTGGCCGGTGCTTGCCCCCCTGGGCATCACGCCCGGGCGCCCGATCCTCGTCTCCACCGGCAACCGGATGCCGCACAAGAACTTCATCGGACTGCTCGCAGCGCTCGCCCAGATCGCCCCCGATCGCCGACCCGTGTCCGTCATCGCCGGAGGCGGATCTACGGACCCGCTGCACGCGAGCGTCGAGGACCTTCACCTCGACGGCGACGTGGTTCTGCCGGGTTGGGTAAGCGACGAGCAGCTGGGGGCGTTGTACCAGGTCGCATCCGTCTACGCATGCCCGTCGCTCAGCGAAGGCTTCGGTCTCCCGGTCGCCGACGCACTCGGCGCCGGGGTACCGGTTGTCGCCCATGACACCGCAGTTCTGCGCGAGGTCGGCGGCACGTACGCGCGGTACGCCGATGCGAGAGACCCAAAGAGCTTCG
Organism: uncultured Microbacterium sp.; assembly: GCA_947647645.1. Classification (GTDB taxonomy): domain Bacteria; phylum Actinomycetota; class Actinomycetes; order Actinomycetales; family Microbacteriaceae; genus Microbacterium. The sequence continues at coordinate 26,964 of CANSLE010000001.1, read as the reverse complement.
CCGCGGCCCTGAGTGCCACCCTCGGACTGGACGACGAGTCCAGCGATGCATTGCGCGCCGGCGGCATGGAGTGGGCGCAGCGGTTCACGTGGGATGCTGCGGCAGTGGCCTTCGCCGCAGTGCTGAGAAGCGCTGCCGAGGCAGGAGCGACCCGTGGCTGAGCCGGCGTCGCTGCGGTCGCGGCTTCTCGGCTTCACTCTGATCCCCGCCGTGGCAGCCGTGTCTCCACTGCTCGTCCTGCCAGCCGTGTCGCGTGCGGCCGGGCCCGACGGGTGGGCGAGCGCGATCGCGGGCGAGTCAGTCGGCACGTTCGCCGCGATCGCCGTCGCCTACGGCTGGACGACGGTCGGCCCCGCCCTCGTCGCGATCGCCCCGGACGACGTCCGCCGCGGCCGACCGTACCGAGATGCCGTCGTGGTGCGCCTGCTGACCTCGGTGGTCGCGTTGCCGCTGCTGATCATCGTCTGCGCTATCGTCGCCGCTCCCGGTCATCAGCTTCTCGCGGCGTTGATGGGTCTGCAGGGGGCGCTCATCGGTCTGTCGTTCACGTGGTTCTCCGTCGGTGTCGGCGATCCGCGCTCGATCCTCTTCTACGACGCGCTCCCGCGACTGTGCGTCGCTGCGCTATCGATGTTCGCGATCCTCGGTGGCCTGCCCGTCGAGATCTATCCGCTGGCGGGGATCTCTGTCACCGTCGTCGGAACCACGGCGTTCACCATTGGTTTGCTCCGGCGTTATCCCTCCCCCTGGCCGCCTCGTCGAGAGATCCCGGGGCTCTTCCGAGTGGGAGCTCCGGTCGCGGTGAACGATGCGGCACTCGGCGCGTACTCGGCCGTCCCCACTCCGCTCGTAAACCTCCTGTCGATGGGAAGCGCCGCGGCAGGCTTCGCCTCGGCCGACAAGATGTCCAAACTCGGGCAGTTTCTGCCCCTTACCCTCGCGAACGCCCTGCAATCGTGGTCTGCGGAAGTCGAGGGCGCCGCACGCCTGCGGCGCTTGCGGATCGCCCTCCTGCTGCACGGCGGCTTCGGCGCACTAGGCATGATCGTTCTCGGATCGCTCGGAACGCCAGTGAGCGCTCTGCTGTTCGGCGACCAAGCGGCCGCACCGCTCGGCGTATGTGTCGCACTCGGACTCGCCTTCGCTATGTACTCGTTGCGCACCTCGATGACCCGCCATGTGCTGTTCCCGGCAGGAGATCAGGGGGCGGTCATGCGCGCGACCGTGGCCGCGACCGTCATCGGCATCCCGCTGATGGTCGGCGGCGGAATCCTGTGGGGCCCCCTGGGCGTGGCCATCGGCTACGGCGCGACGGAGAGCATCTCGACCGTGCTCCTCGCGTCGCGCACGCGATCGCGGATGCGGGCCCTGACTGCGGACGGGGCGCGCCCATGACCACTCCCCCGATGATGCTCGTGGTGACGACTCTCGGACGCGTCGTGCCACTTCGTCGGCTTCTCGACTCCGCCGTGCCGCAGCTCGGTCCCGATGATCGGATCGTCGTGGTCGCCCAAGGCAACGTCGCTGACGTCCAGGCTCTGGTGGATGCCGCGGACACCCGCGGACGCGTCAGCGCCCTCACCTCGGGTCGCGGCGCATCGCTGGGACGCAACACCGGCATCGCCGCCCTCGCGAGTGCGGGTGACGACGCTCTGGTCATGTTTCCGAATGACACCACTTGGTTTCCCGAGAACAGCATCGAGGCGATCCGTCGGCTCGTGGCCGATGCGCCTGGCGGGGCGGTGACCGTATCAACCGAAATCGGTCCACGCTTCGCGCTGCCAGCGCCGGGAACGACCCTCGATACATCGACGGTCTGGAACGTGATCGAGATGAGTCTCGTCATCCGCCTCGGCCTACTGCGCGGCGTCGGCGGGTTCGACGTATCGATCGGGAGCGGTGCAGCGACGCCGTGGCAGGCGGGCGAGGTCACCGATCTCCTCATGCGGGTACTTGCGGCAGAGCCCGCGATCGCCCGGAGATTCATCTGGACCCGCGCGGAGGATGTGTACGTCGGCGGTGTGCCAGAATCGATCGGGCTCAGCGCAAGCGAGCGACGGTGGAAGATCCGCGCCTACGGCCGCGGCATCGGGCGTGTCCTGGCCCGTCACCCCTTCCCGCTCTGGCATCGCTGGGGGTTCGTCTTCGCGGGACTGCTGGTGGGACTGCGCCGGGGCAACGAGTACGGTCTCACCGACGGTCTGCACGCCTTCGTGGGGCGGCTGGAAGGGGTGCTGGGCCGAGCGCTGGGCTCCACCCGCCTGACGGCCGTGCGACGCTGACGGGATATGGCAACCGCCGTCGCGTCGCGCCCGCGTGCCTATAGTCGAATGGTGTTGTCTAGCCTCCGCTCGCATCTTCGTACCGCCCGGGAGAGCCCGGCGCTCCGACCGCTCGTCGCGAGCATCGATCGCCTTTGGTGGGCTTATGTCATCCGCCGCGCCGATATCGTCGACCGGGATTACGTACGGGCGCAGCTCGGCCGACCGATCAGTTCCGCCGCTGCGATCCGACGCTATGTCAAAGGCGGGCACCGAGCGGGCCTGCGCTTGTCCCCTTTGTTCGTCGACTCCGCCGTCGGCGACCACCTTCCCGAGGCTTGGCGTGTGCCGGCCCTCTACGCCTACCTCGTGGCTGACCCACGCGGGTTGCAGGTGAGTCCGCTCTGGGATGCAGTCGCGTACGCGGAAGCACACCCCGAGGCGTGGAACGCGCTGGGCGGGCCGGTGGGCCATGCATGGCATCGACGCGACACCGACTCGCTCCCGTTCGGCCCCACGGCCCAGCCGGCCCAGGTTCCGTGGTCGCAGCTGACCCGCGTGATCGTCGACGCGGCTGCCCTCGCCCGCGAAGACCGGGAGGTCGCGGCCACCCCCGGCGGTGCACCTGTGGCGCGCGAGCTGATCATGGCTATCGGCCCGGGCGAGGAAGATGTCGACGAGTCGTTGACGGAGGCCGTGCAGTTCGTCCAGGCGCGCGATCACGGCGTCGCGATGGTGGTCATGGACGATCGCGCCGAAGACTGGACTCTGGCGTCGCTCTTGTGCGCTCAGCATCCCCGTGTGCGCATCAGCCGTCGGCGACTCGCAGATCCCGCCGTCGCACTCGACGAACTCGTCGCGTCGTCGGCCGCAGACGTCGTGGTGGTTCGCGGACCGAACCAGACGCTCAGCGCCGCCAACGCCATCCGGCTCGCCGAGCACGTCGAGGCGGCGGAGGGTGGCGCCCTCTTCGCGCCCGTGTGGCGGGATGCCGACGGCACCATCGCGGCTGTCGGCGCGACAGCGGAGGGCCGGTTCCTGGCCGGTCATCCCGTTGAAGACCTCGGCCCGTTTCGTCAGAACACGACCCTCGAGGTTCCGGCGCTCGCGGGGACGACCTTCGCTGCCCGTCGATCCGACCTCACGACACGGCTGCAGGGCGCGGACGCCGCGGCGCGGCTCGTCGGGCACACCTTCGTGGCGCTCGACACCGAGACACGGACGCGCACACACGCTGCCGCGGCCGCGCTTCCCGAAATCGCCACCCCCGCCGACCAACTGCTGCAGCGCGGAGGCTGGGAGCGCGCCGGCGCGGGGACTCTCCGACGCCCGCGCCGCGAGGCCCAACTGCACGACGGGACAACCGTGCCCGTTCTGCGCTGGGCACTGCAGACGGCAACGCCTGTCGGGCCGCGCGCAGAGGGATGGGGAGACACTCACTTCGCCCGCGCCCTCGCAGCGGCGTTGCGGCGCCTTGGGCAAGAGGTCGTTATCGACGCGTACGCGGCACGCACACGCGAGACAAGATACCTCGACGATGTCACCGTGGCCCTGCGGGGACCGGAGCCGCTCGAGGCCTCGCCGTTCGGGATTTCGTTGCTGTGGATCATCAGCCACCCGGATGAGATCCGGGCTTCCGACCTCGCCGACTTCGACGCGGTCTTTGCCGCCTCCGCGTTGTGGGCAGACTTGGCCACCGCCGCGTTCGGCGTACCCGTCATTGCGCTCCCCCAGTGCACCGACCCGACCCGTTTCCGCCCGTCTGGACGCGTGCGCGGGCGTGACATCCTCTTCGTCGGCACAGCTCGTGGCATTTTCCGTCCGTCGATCGTCGAACCCATCCGTGCAGGCATCCCCGTCACGGTCATCGGACCGGACTGGCGCGGATGGATACCCGCCGAGAGAATCGTGGCGACGGGTGTCAGCAACGATCAACTGCCCGCGCTCTACGAGGGAGCGGGGGTCGTCCTCAACGACCACTGGCCGGCAATGCAAGAGCGGGGCTTCATCGGCAACCGTCTGTTCGACGTCGTGGCCTCGGGCGGCCGAGCCATCAGCGACGATGTCGATGGCATCGCCGAACTCTTCGGCGGCGCGGTGAAGACATGGGACACCGTGCCCGAGCTCATCGAGATGCTGTCGGGCGATCTAGACGCGATCTTCCCGGCCCAGCGCGACCTCATGGCGATATCGGCGCGCATCCGTGACGAGCACTCTTTCGACGCCCGAGCACGTACCCTCCTCGACACAGCCCTGCGCGCCCGCTGACGCGGGACACCGTCGATCAGCGGGCGTCTAGCGTGATCCAGTCGGGCCCAAGCAAATCCGCCTTGGCCGTACCTCCGCGCGTCCACGGCCGGGGCGCGATGATCGGCGCGCTTTCGTTGCGGGCACGCATCAACGTGCCTGCCCACCAGCTGAAGCTCGAGTTGCTCATGATCATGGCCTCCGCGGATGCCATCGCCTTCAACGTGGCCCAGATCCCCAGCGGGGCATCCTCAGGCACCACTCGGATGTCTGCGCGAACACCGGCCAGCTCCCGCACCACGAGGTCGACTGAATCGGAGAAGACCCGGATCGGAAGGTCCATCCCCATCGCACGAAGCAGCGAGATCGCCCTTTTGGCGTAGTCGACCGAAGCGATGAACTGGCGGTCGGTCGGGACGGCGAGGTAGTCACCCCGACGCAGGTGTAGCGTGATCGCGGGCTCCGATCGGTACTCCGCCAGCAATGCCGACTCCTGCGGCGTCTCGGGATGGGCCTGCAGGGCATCGACCAGAGGGGCCGCGACCGTGGGGAAGTACTTCGGCGACTGGAAGTAACCGAGCATCGTCGTGCCCGCCGTCAGTCGGGACACGGCCTCTGCGTAGGAATCGGAATCCCGTTCGACGAAGAGCCGCCCCCACTTCGTCGGGACGGGCAGCACACGTTCGGGGCTTAGCCGAAGCGAGTGCCAGCTCTCCTTCGGGGACAGTACCCGCGCAGGAACGTCGAGGGAGTCGAGCTCGAAGCCGCGCGTTCCGCCGACGGCGAAGTGCGAGATATCGAGCAGCAGCGGGCATCCCAGCCGTTCAGCCTGCTCCCACGCTGCCGCCAGGATGAAGAGCTGGTTACCGAGTCCACCGGCCACGTAACCGGTGATGCCGTGACGTCGATCACTCATTGACTTACTCCACTCGCGAACTGCGGACGATGACGTGCGAGCCCTCGACGGATGTAGAGCGCCAGGACGGCACACAGAAGAACACCGAGTACTCCGAACCCCGTCAGGGCGGCGTGGACGTCGGGCAGGAGGACGAAGAACACGACCCATTGCACGCCGACTGCCCCGGCCAAAGTGATGGCTGCCGCCAGCGATGCCGACGAGGTCAGCTGGATGAGCATCCCCTGCAGCACGATCCAGGGCAGATACGCCGCGGCGACGGGCACCAGATAGGCCGACGAAGACGCGAACTGGTGACCGTAGATCACGTCAATCACCAGAGAACCGGTCAGCCAGAACACCAACAGAATCGCGAGTCCGGCGAGAGCCGAAGAGGCCACGGACAGACACACTCCCAGTCTCGTGAGCTGGGGGTTGCTCCGATTTCGCGCGAACCGCGGCAACAGATACATCGAGAGGGTCGACGGCAGGATGAACGTCGCTTTCACGAGAACGGCGACTGCCGCGTAGGCGCCGGCGTTCTCCGCTCCTGCGTATACACGCAGATAGAACACGTCTGCGCTCGTCAACCAGGCGAGGGCGATGGTGATCACCATCACGATGACGCCGGAAGAGGTCAGTACCGCGGATGGCGGGGCGGGAGACTTCCGCGCCGTAATGGCGGCACCGACAAGCGCGAGAGCGGAAGCGACGACGACCGCACCGACCGCACCACCCACGCCGGCCCCAAGCAGGAGCGCGGGTGCGGCGATGGCGAGTCGAATCAGAAGAGAGGCGGTCGACCAGCTGACGGCTGCGCCGGCGCGGCCGGCCCCCTGGATGCGTCCGAGGTAGGCGGCGAACACGAAACTCATGGGAATGCTGGTGGCCGCCATCACCACGATCCAGGTGCTCGTTCCCAGCGCGGCACCGAGCGGTCCCGCCAGCGCCGCGACCAGTGCGCCGCCGACGAGGCCGAGCAGCAGCGCATCGAGGGGAACGCGGGCGCCACCCGGGGCGGCATCGACCAGCGTGGCTGTCTGGACGGTGACCGAGTTCTGCAGCGCCGAACTCCCGATGGCAGCGACATTGACGATCGCGAAGAAAGCGGCCAGCAAACCGAAGTCTTCGGTGCCGAGTAGCCGAGCTGTGGCCACTTGGAAGGCGAACGCCGCGAGAGCACCGACGATGCTCGCCACCCCCACCATGCTCAACGCTAGAGCATGGGCCCGCATATGCCCGCTGGCCCCCGAGCCGGTCATTGGCCCACGTGCTGTAGCGCTGCCGTCGAGGGCGTCGGCTCGGTTTCCTCGCGTCGCGGCCAGACTACGGCGAGAAGCCCAACGATTACCACCGCGAACGCCACCGTGCCTAGCGCCCAGATACCCATCGGCGAGATCGGCGAGTTCCACCACCACTCGATGTTGCGATCGAGGTTGATGCCCGTGACATCGAGTCCCGTGACATATCGCCGAATGTTGACGTGGAGGGCTATGCTCTGGGCGACGACGAGTCCGCCGCCGACGATGCAGAGCTGGAGGCGGTTCAGCCCGAGACCGCCCCGCGAAAAGCCGTACACTGCGATGCCCGCGAACATGATGATCAGCGGGAGCACGTACCTCGGCTGCACGCCGTTGCCTACCACGACGCCGTCGTGCAGCAAGATGTAGAGTGGCACCACCAGCGTGCCGACGCCGACACCTGCCAAGGCGATCCACTTGCGCGCATGCCCGAGCCGCAGACCCCAGAACACCACGCCGGCGAACACGAGCATCATCGTGACCCAGACGATTCCGGGCATGTAGGTATCGAGCCAACCCAGTCCCCACGTTCCGAGAACGCCGGAAAGCAGTTGCGGCAGAGCCTTGAGGTTGATGAAGAGCAACTCGGTGAAGGTGTAGGAAGCGTTCTTCGTGACCGTTTCAGCGCCCACGACGGCGGACTGCCCGCTGGTTAGGAAGAATGCCCCCGCCACCGCGATCAGCCCTACGGGAAGGGCGAGCGACCAGAGGTAGCGCCGGTCTTTGCGGAACGCCAGGACGCTCGCGGCGATCAAAGCCAGAACGCCGTAGGCGGCAGAATCGCTGCGGGAGCCGGCGCCGAGCACGAGCAACAGAACCGTGAGAACACCGAGTAGAACCTTGCGCACCCCGCGCTGTTCAAAGAAGCCCCACGCCGCTGCCCAGAGTCCGGTTGCCGAGATCACCGCCCATGAGCTCGGGTTGATGCTCGGTATCAGGAAGATCGCGAGTGGCACCGAGGTAAGCAACGCGCCCCACAGCAACGCGGGGCGCCCGCGCCGCGGAAGGAGGAAAAACAGCGCCGTGATCACGCCGAGGTAGAGCGCCACATTGGCGAGGCGGATGGCAGCGATCGACACCGAGAGGTCCTTGCCTGCGAAGACATGCATCGTGGCGTAGTAGAGCGGCGGGTACGCCTCACCGTTCCAGTTACCCCGAGTCGTCACCGCAGTGTGGGTCTCGTCGCGTGGGCACGACGCGGCGCGATCGGGGTCGAACGCGAAGCAACTCGCGGCGCTCAGCAGCTCCGACGACAGCACGCGCTCGTTCGGAGTCGATGTCGTGGCGCAGAGGCCAGGCTCGTCGCCCGCCGCGCACCAGATACTGGCCATGTGATAATCGTCGTCCGGGCTCGATCCGGGCGGCGAGGAGAAAGCCCACGCTGCGAGGGCGATGAAGGCGGCGACCACGATGGCCACGCTCAGGAGTATCCGACGAGGGGCGCGAATGCGCATGGACAGCTGCTCCTCGAGTAGGTGGCACGCACCCCACATGGTCTTCGATGAAGCACTCGGGCGGCACGGACTAGTCTTGACGGGTGAATGCCCGACCCCTCCATGCTATCCGGCGTTCACTCGGGTTCCCCTGCGAATGCCGGGCCAAGCCGTGAACAGGAGACCGCAGTGACCGCGCCTCCCGCCGCTCGCCTCCCGCTGTTGAGCGTCGTGATCCCCTCGTTCCAGTCGGCACAATGGCTGCCTTCCACGCTGTCCGCGCTGGGTGCCGCGCTCTCCGCCGCCGAGGTCGACGCCGAGATCATCGTCGTGGACGACGGGTCCACCGACGACACCCAGAGCGCGGTCGATGTGACTCGCCCGATGCTTCCGGCGCCGGTGCATCTTGTCCGGCAACCGAACCTCGGTCGGTATCAAGCCCGGAAGCGGGGGCTCGCCGAAGCGCGGGGCAGCCTCATCCTGCTCCTCGACTCGCGCGTGCTGATCCACGTCGACGCACTGGCATTCGCGCTCCCGTTGGCGGCATCCGGCGCCATTCCAGTGTGGAACGCGCACGTCGAAACAGACCCGTCCGCCGCGCTCATAGGACATTTCTGGGAAGTACCGACCCGCATCTTCTGGGGTTCTTATCTGCGCACGCCCCGCACGACCGACCTGACGCTGGAGAACTTCGACTCGGCGCCGAAGGGGACGACGATGTTCCTGGCCCCGCGAGACGTGCTCCTCCGCGCGTTCGAGTCCGCGCGGCCAGAGGGCGACACCAAGCTAATGTCGGACGACACGAAGATCCTGCGCTGGATCGCCGGCACGACCGGCATTCACCTCGATCCACGGTTCGCTGCCATGTACCGGCCCCGCACGACCCTGCGAGCGTTCGTGCGGCACGCCTTTGACCGAGGAACACTCTTCGTCGACTCCTACGCGGGGACGAGGCCGGCGCGCTCGGCCACCCTGGTGGCTCTCGTCATCGTTCCGCCTCTCGCGCTTCTCTCCCTGCTGTGGTCGATTCTCACGGGGCGCGGCGCGCTCACGCTCGTTCTTCTCTCGGCAGGCCTTTTGGCCCTGGTATCCGCCGTGATCCCCGCCCGCAGGAATGGATGCGCGGGACGCGGCATTGCGGCGTTCCTGGTCTACATGCTCCCCTTCGGCGGGCCCTTTTGGGCGGGCCTTGCACGCGGAATCGTCGTCCATCGCGCCAGCTTCCGGCGCCGCGCAACCAAGGAGCGCCCATGATCGTCTTTATCTACGGAACCACCGCAGAAGCCATCAAGCTCGCCCCGATCATGAGGCGCCTCGACGATCGTGGCATCCCCTACCGCCACTGGGTCACTTTCCAGCACACGGATGCACTGCGCGTCGCCCTGCGCGAACTGGGTCTGCGCGAGCCGGACGCAATCATCGCGAATGGCTGGAGAGGCAAGCCGTTGAAGAAGCCCATTCAGATGGTGGGCTGGATGGCCGGTGTGGCGGGATGGACCCTCAAGCACTTAGGAGCGCTGCGCCGAGCACGGCGCGCGGACGTCGTCGTCGTGCACGGCGACACGATGACCACGGTGCTCGGGACGCTGATCGGGCGCGTCGCCGGCGTGCCCGTCGCACACGTCGAGGCGGGGCTCCGGTCGGGGCACTGGCGCCATCCCTTCCCGGAGGAACTGGATCGTCGGATCGTCGGACGACTGGCCCGCATCCACTACGCTCCGACGGCGGAGACCGCGGCCAACCTCGCGGGACGCGCGAACGTCGTCGTCACGCACGGGAACACGGTGAAGGATGCCGTGAGGGACAGTCTGGCCGCGTCGCCAGACTCGACGGCGCTGTCCGAGCCTTACGGCCTCGTGCTGCTGCATCGCTTCGAGTTCATCTCACAACCGACTCTCGTCCAGGAGACGCTTCAGACCCTGAACGACGCGTCGCCGGTTCCCCTTCGCGTCGTGGTGGATTCGTACTCGAGGGACATGATCGAGCAGACCATCGCGCGACGCAGACTTGATCGGCTCACCCCCTCCCCGAAACAGGAGCACGCCGCATTCGTGCACACTCTGCGTGCCGCACGACTGGTGGTGACGGATTCTGGAGGCGTGCAGGAGGAAGCCGCCGTTTTCGGCACCCCCACGCTGATCCACCGGATGGCCACCGAACGCTCCGAGGGCCTCGGCTCCACCGCAGTGCTGTCCAAATGGGATCAGAGCATCGTCCGGAGCTTCCTGAAGGAAGCGGAGCAAATGCGCGGCTCTGACGATGACCAAGCGGCATCGCCGTCGGACATCGTCGTAGATGACCTGATCACACGGGGCTACGCGTCGAAGAACTGACCTTCCGACGGCGGTTCGGGCTGAGTCCCGGACGAGTCAGCCGACGTCTGGCGTCGCAGTTCGTCGATATCGGCGCGCAGGATCGCCACTTCTTCGGCGACCCTGCGAATCTCCTCCTCGGCTCGGGAAAGCTCCCAAGACAAATGAAGGGTCACGCCGATAAGCAAGGCCACGGCGAGCGCGAACAGAAGATTGGACGGCACGATCACGCCGAGCAGCCGCGCGAGCGCCCCGAGCATGTCCGGGAAGACGGCGAGCACGAGCATGGCGGCGCCGATCAGCAGCCACATGACAGCGTACTTCTCGCGCAGGTGCCGACGCAGCAGCATCGTGATGATCAGCGCCAGAGTGATGAGGGCGAAGGTGATCCCGATGGGAACGATCATGCGCGAGGCCTCCTCCGCAGTGCTCCGCGCATCAGCGCCAGCGAGATAGCGAAGACCGACCTGACGAGGTAGATCGTCGCGCCGAGCACGTTCTGACTCGGCTTGCCGTGCATGCGCGGGCGCATCGCCACCGGAACCTGCGTCACCGTAAGTCCTGCATGCAGTGCCTCGACGAGCGAATCGACGGTGTCCCCGAGGTACTCCGCCGGGTAGTAGCGCACGTACTGCGCGATCGCGCGCGCGTTGGCCGCGCGAAATCCGCTGGTGACGTCCGTCAGTCGCACGCCGGCGACACGCGAGACCACGGCGGCGAGGAACACCATCGCCCATCGACGGGGGCCCCGCACCGCGTAGTCGCCGACCTCGGCGAATCGCGCACCGATCGAGATGTCGGCCGAGTCCAAGCCACGGAGTACCTCGGCGATATGCTCCGGATTGTGCTGCCCATCGGCATCCACCTGGATGGCGCGTGGGTAGCCGCGGCGCTGCGCGAAAGTGAAGCCCGTACGCATCGCTCCCCCGACACCGAGGTTGAAGGGAAGGACGAGAACTTCTGCCCCCGCGGCACGGGCGATGTCGGCCGTCGAATCGGACGAGCCGTCATCGACCACCACGACGTCGTAACGCACGTCGGCACCGCGAATTTCCTTGACGGTGTGGCCGACATTGGAACTCTCGTTCCAGGCGGGAACGATAACGAGCACACGGTCGCTGAGATCCGACATAACCCTCCCAGCCTAGCCGCGCACCGGTGCGCTCGACGTCGCGGATGACGTCCCGGCGGTCGCGCCGCTCACGCCGCTCACGCGCCATCCACGATAACGGTGACGTCCCCGGTGGTCGTGCCCAGCGACGGGCGCGCGGTCGTCACGGTGAAGGTCGCTCCGTGCGCGATGCCGTGGACGCCGCCCGCATCGGTCGCCACTGCGTTGGCATGTACGTGGTAGGTGCCCGCACCCAGGTGAAGGTTCTCGACACGGAAGTCGACGACCGCCGACGACTCCACCGTCGGCAGTCGCACCCCGATGAGGTCGCTGTTAGAGGCGAAGACCATGTGTCCGAGGGGCGTGTTAATGCTGAACCCCGCCGCCCATCGCCCAAGCGGCGTCGCGGCCGCTACGCTCAGGCGAACGATGAAGGGCTGCCCGCTGCGCAACTGCGTGCTGCGCACGCCCGTCTCGTCGAGCACCTCCACGGCGCCGAGTCGCACTGGGCCGTCTGCCGCGTCGCCGTCCCCGACATCGCGACCCTCGAGAACATCGCGGAGGACGCCGATCGCGTCGTCGGGCTCACCGTCGAAGACGACGGCCCCATCGCGAAGCACGATGCCGCGATCGGCGAGCTCGGCGACCTGCTGGGCGGAGTGGCTCACGAGGATGATCGTGCACCCGTCCGCACGGAACTGCGCGATGCGATCCATGCACTTGCGCTGGAACGCCTCGTCGCCGACGGCGAGAACCTCGTCGACGAGTAGCACGTCCGGGTCGGTGTGAATGGCCACGGAGAACGCCAAACGTACATACATACCCGACGAATAGAACTTGACGGCGGTATCGATGAAATCGCGGATGCCGCTAAACTCCACGATGTCGTCGAAGCGAGCGTCGACCTCGGCCCTGGTGAGCCCGAGGATCGACGCGTTCAGATATATGTTCTCGCGGCCGCTGAGGTCGGGGTGAAATCCTGCGCCGAGCTCCAGGAGGGCGGCCATGCGCCCGCGCGTGTGCACGGTGCCGGACGTCGGCGAGACGATCCCGCCGATCAGCTTGAGCAGCGTGCTCTTGCCGGAGCCGTTCGCGCCCATCAAAGCGACAGTCGTTCCGGCGGAGATGCTCAGCGTGACGTCTCGGACAGCCGTGAACTCCTCTCGGCGAGGCCGGTTGCTGCGATTGCCCAACTGAACGATGCGGTCTTTCAGGCTGTTGTCACGGCGGATGCGGAATTGCTTTGTCAACCCGGAGAGTTCGACGATATCGGGCGCGATTTCGGTCATGGTCATCACAGCTCCTGCGCGAAGTTGCCCTGCAGCCGGGAGAACACGCCGTGCGCAAGCCCGAGGAGGAGGCAACCCACCGCCCCGGCGACGGCCAGGCGCAGCCCCAGTCCCGCCGGGTAGTCGGCGGGGGTCCCTGCCCCCCAGAAGGCCCGGTGGAAGCCCATGACAGCAATCGTGATCGGATTCGCAAGGTAGACCTCGAGGTACCACGAAGGCAGGTTGAATCTCTTGATCACATCGCTGACCATGCGCCAGGAGTAGAGGATCGGCGACGCCCACATCGCAAGCATCAGAAGAATCTCGGTAAGGTACTGCACGTCACGCAGGTAGACATTCACCGCCGCGAGGAAGAGCCCGATGGCGGTTCCGTAGATCAGCACCACGGCAAGCGACGGGAAGAACCAGAGCATGTCGGACGGGGCCGGGAGGGCCTGGAAGATGAGTGCAGCCACGACGAGCACGCCGAGCTGGACGAGGAACATGAACCCCGCACCGCCGATGCTGGCGAGGGGGAAGATCTCGCGCGGAAGGTAGATCTTCTTGACGAGCCCGCCGTTGACGAGGATCGAGCCGGTCGCGCCGGCGACCATGTCGTTGAAGAACATGTAGATGGTCAGACCTGCGAACAGATAGATCGCGAAGTTCGGGATCCCCTCCGCCGCGCGCAGGAACTGCCCCAGGACCACGAAGTACATGACGAACTGGATGAGCGGGCGAATGACCGTCCACAGGAAGCCCAGGAAACTGTCGCGATAGCGCGCCTGGAGGTCACGACGTACGAGCAGCTTGAGCAAGTCGCGACGCCCGAAGATCTCGCGGACTTTGCCCGTCCGCCCGGCTCGCCCCGATGCATCAACGGAGACGAACGGGAGCGCGTCGATCCGCGCGAATCTCTCCGACTTGCCCAACCCTCACCTGTGTTTCCTCAAGAACAACTCACTTTAGCTGTTGCGGACTAAGCCTCGGCACGACGCCGTACACTTCGCAGAATGCTCCGAGGCACCCGCAGAGCACGGGATAACGTCAGCGCTCGTGACAGCAGGTCAGGGCGGTTGCTGCGCAGGTGCATCCAGAGGAAGTCCCACAGGCGGCCTGTGCCCAGCGGGCCGGCTCGATGCAGCAAGGCGATCTTCTCCCGCGGTGACCCCGGAATGGTGGCGGAATGCTCGTCGAGCTTGAACTCGAGCGAGGTGTGACTGATCGCCGCATATTCAGCGGTGAGAACCGTGCGGGTATGCAAGCCCACCTCGGCGGCGGCGTATGACGGCATCCGCTCGAGGACATGGGCGAGCCCGCCGTCCTTGTAGGCGTCGGCGCCGCCGAACTCCTCGTAGCGCCACTCATGCTGGGCCAGCAGACGCAGGGCCGCGGGGCGGGCGACGTACATCGATCCGAAGGGTGCCAGCGGCGAGACGCCGTCCATCGGCACGGAGATGCCAAGCGCGGCCGCCTCACGCTCGAATCGAGGGCGATTGCCCCACCACGCGTGCCCCAGCGTGCCGTGACCGATGTGGATCATCGGAGGGTATACGAGGCCGAGACCCGTGTCACGCTGGAAGAGCGCCAGGAGGTTGGCAACGTACCCCGCGGTGGGGAGCAGGTTGTCGAGCTGCTGACTTTTGAAGTGCTGTCCGACCGCGTACCCCTGCTGGGGGGTGCGCTTGGTGTGCACCTTCACGATGACGTCGTAGTCGTCACCGAGGATGATGTCCCGGCATTCGATGAGGAACGCGCTCTGATCTCGCCCGTCGTTGGAAGGCAGAACCCGTACCTCGGTGCGTCCCCCGCGCGGGGGACGAGAGTCGATAATCGCCTCGATCTCGGCGGCCCTCTTCGCGTCCGGCGTGGTGACGACCAGGTCATAGCCGCCGGGGATGAGATCGCCTCGATCCAGGATCTCGTCGGTCATGTCCACGTAGAAGATGTGAGCGACCAGCACGATGCGCAGCGGTGCCGTGGCGTCGTAGGACACGTCGATGTCGGGCAGGATTTCCAGCATGCCGAGATCGTTGTGCAGATCCCGCGGCGGGGTGGTGCGTGCCAAGGCCGGGACGATCAGGTCCGAGGGGTACCCCAGAGCTTCGATCTTCTCCATCGTCCAGCGCCCGACCGCGGCGTTGTGATCCATCGACACGGGCCAGAACGACAGAGCCTTGCGCTTGACGATGGGACACCCGTCGTTCAGCATCTCGTCGACGCTGAACACCGACGGGTTCTCGGTGTCGTAGAGCTCATGGGAGAAGGCGACGGCGTGCGCGAAGCCTGCCCGCTCGAAGATCTCAGTGAAGACAACCTCGTGTCGGGTGACGGCTTCGGTCCAGTTCAGGAAGACCGGCAACCCTCGCCAGTAGGCGCTCCACGCGTCAGACCGCAGCATCCGGGAACGGACCGCGATCCAATGCGACTGCAAGTGGTACGGGATCGCCTCGCCCGTCCATGACTCGGACTGTTCCACACGGGGATGGTCGGTGAAGCCCCAGAAGTCGACGGCGAGGGCATTCATCCGCTCCAAGACCGGAGCGAACGGGACGACGGGCCCGAACCAGGTGTCGTTGGTCAGCACGACCTCGTCGAACTCGGCGACGCGGGCGCCCAGGGCGTCCAGGCCCGCTTTCTGCGCCCAGATATCCCAGCCCGAGTTGTCCCGCTCGATAAGTTCATCCGCACACTCGAGCACCGAGGCTCGAGCGTCGGACTGAAGATCGCCGTTTGAGACGACGACGATGTACTCGGCGTGCTCACGCAGCGCCGTCAGCGCGTGCAGCACGTACTGATCGACGAGTCCGCGCGCGTTGTAGAGAACGTAGACGGCGGCGCGCCTCCCGCGTTCGGGGAACGTCGTTGCTTCGGACACCGGCTACCTTTCCTCCATGCGGGAGGGCGTGAGCCCGCGCACACGACGAACGAGGCGACCGACGCGCGCGAAAGCGCCCCACACTCGCGGCCGCCGGTACTTCAGATACATACGGAGGAAGTCCCTCCCGCGCCCGCTGCCGACGGGTCCGGCTCGATGGAGCAACGAGGTGTAGCCGGCGGGATAGCCGTACATCGTCATCGCCATATGGTCGGCCGTGTATTCGAGGGAATCGTGGCTGAGCGCGGCATGCTCACCGGTACTCACGGTGCGTGTGTGGAAGCCGTGTTCCCCGGCGGCAAGGGCCATCATGGCGGCCTCCACAGCGACCGCCGCAGGAGTGTTCTGTGCGCGGACCATGTCCGCGATCAACCGCAGCGACGCGGGGCGCCCAATCCACATGCCGCCGACGGGACCGTGCGGGGAAGCCCAGTCCAGTGGGACCATGATGTCGAGGTCGTCAGCGAGACGCACCGCGTCGTCGCGGTGTCCGTGCCAACCGTCGCCGAGCGAAGACCCACCGATGTGCGGAGTAGGCGGGAACACGAGTCCCAGCCCGGGCTCGCGTTCGAACAGCGCCAGGACATTGCGGATGTAGCCCGGCGTGGACAACAGACTCTCGATCTGTTGGCGATGCAGATATCGATGCGTGTTGCGCGGAGTATGAGCGGGAACGACATTGTGCACACTGAGGACCAGTTCGGCGTCGACGGCGGCGAGTAGATCCGCCCATTGGCGGAAGACGAGTGTCGCTTCTCCCGTCTGCGGCCCCGCCGAGGGCCGGAACACGATGTCGATGTCGTCGGCGATCACATGCTGCCGCCACGCTTCGCGCACAAGCGGCTCAAGTTCGTCGTGGTCGACGCTGACGGCGAGGCTCACCAGTCCGGGGACCCACGCGACGCGACGCACAAGCTCGTCGACCCCGTCCGCCGAACCTAGATGCACGTGTGCCACGACGCGAGGCGGCGGTGCCGACAGCTCCTTCACAGCGACGTCCGGAAGGACCTCCAGCATTCCCCCGTTCGTGTTGAGCGTCTTCGGTGCGACGGTGCGGGCGAGGCTCGCCCAGAGCCGGTCGACAGGATACCCGAGTTCCGCCATCTGAGCGGCCAGACGCCGCCCGACGATCGCGAACTGGTCGAGGAAGAGCGGATACCCAGTAAATACATCTCGGTTGATGACTGGCACGCCGTCACGCAGCATCAGATCCGGGTTGAAGAACGCTGGGTTGTTCGTCGGGTAGCCGTCCGAGGGAAAAGCGGCCGCGAGTCGGAAGCCGCCCCGAGCCATCATCGTGCTGAAGCCGCCCTCCACCACCTGCACATGCCAATCCGCGGGCGGTCGCGGAGGCAGGTCCTTCCAGAAGCGATGCCACGTCTGGGAGACAAGCGCCCGTTTGCGAACCGCAAGCCAAAGCGGCGAAAGCGTGCTGGGACCGTCGAGCCCTTCGCCGCGTCCGCGAACGAAAAGATCGCGCCGATCGGTCAGCGACCAGACGTCGACGAAACGTGCGTCCATGCGCTCAAAGGTCGGCTCGAACCGCGAAACGGGACCGAACCACCCGTCCCCGGTGAGGATAAGCTCGTCGAAGTTCTCGGCCGCTTGGGCAAGACGGGGCAAAGCAGCGCGGTGAGCCCAGAGGCCGTGCAGCACACCCTGGACCTCGATGAGTTGATCGACCAGGGGCGCAATGCTCAGCCGTTCATCCTCGTCGAGAGGACCAGACACCAGTGCGATGAAACCGGCGTGCGGGCGGAGCGAATCGATCGCGTAGCGTGCTGCTTCATCGATCACCCTGCGGCGCGTATCCAGCGCATAGATGATCCCGCGGCGACCATCGAGCGGAAATGCTGCGGGGCTGCTGTCCCGGCTCACCGAGGCGCACCCGATCCCTGAGCCAGCGCGCGCAGCAAATACTCCCCGTAGCCGCTCTTCGCGAGCGCTTCGGCGCGAGCGCGGAGCTCATCATCGCTCAAGAACCCCATCCGCCAGGCGACCTCCTCTGGGCATCCGATCGACAGCCCCTGGCGCTTCTCGACGGTGCGGACGAATTCCGTCGCCTCACTCAGCGAGTCGAAGGTTCCCGTGTCAAGCCAGGCCGTGCCGCGGGGAAGAACCTCGACGCGCAGGGTTCCGCGGCGGAGGTACTCGCGGTTGATATCGGTGATCTCGAGCTCTCCGCGAGGCGAGGGTGCAAGAGCCTTCGCGATATCGATGACATCGTTGTCATAGAAATAGAGACCAGGAACGGCGTAATTGCTCTTTGGCGCGGCGGGCTTCTCCTCTAGGGAGACCACATTTCCGCCGCCGTCGAACTCCACGACGCCGTACGCTGAGGGCTCGCTCACCCAGTAGCCGAAGATCACCCCACCGGCGGGGTCGTCGTACTGGCGAAGACGCGTGCCCATGCCCTGCCCGTAAAAAATGTTGTCTCCGAGTACCAACGCGACAGAATCGTCGCCGATGTGATCGGCACCGATGACAAACGCCTGCGCCAGCCCGTCGGGCGACGGCTGCTGGGCATAAGTTATGGAGACGCCGAAGGCCGTCCCGTCACCGAGAAGTCGGCGGAAATGATCGGAGTCATAGGGCGTCGTGATGATGAGGATGTCACGGATCCCGGCGAGGATGAGGGTCGACAGCGGATAGTAGATCATCGGTTTGTCGTAGACCGGGACCAACTGCTTCGAAACACCCAAAGTGATCGGGTGGAGGCGGGAACCAGTGCCGCCGGCCAGGATGATGCCGCGCATTGATCCAGTGTCCCTCACCTTCAGCGGCGATCAAAACTCCGACGGTACGGAGGCTACTCTGGAGCGGTGAGGAATCTGCTCGTGACCGGCGGCGCCGGCTTCATCGGTTCGAACTTCGTGCACCATGTGGTGCGCCACACGGACGACCACGTGGTGGTGGCCGACAAACTCACCTACGCGGGCAACCGGGCATCGCTGGCGTCCCTACCTGAAGACCGAGTCAGCCTCGTCGTCGGCGACATCGCGGATGCTGCCCTCATGGACGGTCTCATCGCAGACGCGGACGTCGTGGTGCACTTCGCTGCGGAGTCACACAATGACAACAGTCTCGACAATCCTCGCCCGTTCCTCGACACGAACATCATCGGCACCTACACAATCCTCGAAGCCGCTCGCCGCCACGGCACTCGACTGCACCATGTGTCGACAGACGAGGTATATGGCGACTTGGAGCTCGACGACCCCGCCCGCTTCACCGAGAGCACGGCGTACAACCCTTCGTCGCCGTACTCGTCGACGAAGGCAGCATCCGACATGCTCGTGCGAGCGTGGGTGCGCTCGTTCGGCGTCCAGGCGACGATCTCCAACTGCAGCAACAACTACGGCCCGTACCAACACGTTGAGAAATTCATCCCTAGGCAGATCACCAACGTGGTGCGCGGCATCCGCCCGAAGCTGTATGGCTCGGGCACGAATGTTCGCGACTGGATCCACGCCGATGACCACTCGCGCGCCGTCCTCACGATCATCGAGCGCGGCCGAATCGGAGAGACTTATCTGATCGGCGCCGATGGCGAAAAGGACAACAAGTCGGTGGTGGAACTCATCCTGACTCTCATGGGGCAGCCGGCGGACGCCTACGACCACGTGGCCGACAGATCTGGACACGACCTGCGTTATGCCATCGACTCGACGAAACTGCGCACCGAGCTGGGCTGGAGCCCGGTCTATGACGACTTCGAGACCGGGTTGGCGGCGACCATAGAGTGGTATGTCGAGAACGAGGCCTGGTGGAGCGGGGCCAAGGACGGCGTCGAAGAGTTCTACGCCCGAAAAGGCCACTGACCGTGGGCGTCGAATTCGGCAAGCCCCTCGGAGTTACCCCCACACCGATCCCCGGGATGGTGCTGATCGAGCTTCCGGTGCACGGCGACGCGCGCGGATGGTTCAAGGAGAACTGGCAGCGGGCAAAGATGACCGCTACGGGAATTGACCTGCCGGACTTCGGCCCGGTGCAGAACAACATCTCCTTCAACGATGCGGTGGGCACTACCCGCGGCATCCACGCAGAGCCATGGGACAAATACGTCTCGGTCGCAACCGGACGCATCTTCGGAGCGTGGGTCGACCTTCGTGAGGGCCCAACGTTCGGCACGGTGTTCACTGCTGAGATCGACCCGTCGCGGGCGATCTTCGTCCCCCGGGGCGTCGGTAACGCCTATCAGACGCTCGAGCCCGACACGGCGTACACGTATCTCGTGAACGACCACTGGACTCCGTCGGGCGCGTACACCTTCCTCAACCTTGCGGATGACTCGGCGGCTATTGACTGGCCTATCCCGCTCGAGGATGCGGAGATCTCCATGAAAGATCGCGAGCATCCGCGGTTGGCCGATGTCGTTGCCATGCTACCGCGACGCACTCTCGTCATCGGCTCGCACGGACAGCTGGGCAGGGCATTGCGCGAGCGTTTCGGTGACGCCATCCACATCGAATGGGCGACCCGACAGGAACTGGATCTCGCCGACGACAACCTCGCCACCGCCCGGCGTTGGCGCGATTACGGTGTCATCATCAATGCCGCCGCGTTCACCGCCGTCGACGCCGCGGAGACCCCCGAAGGTCGCGCCGCCGCTTGGAAGACCAATGTGACGGGGGTCGCAGCCCTGGCGCGAATCGCGACGGACCATGGCATCACCCTGGTCCACGTGTCGAGCGACTATGTGTTCGATGGGCGCAAGGAGTCGGAGTACACCATCGACGATGCACTGGCGCCGCTGGGTGTGTATGGCCAGACCAAGGCAGCCGCCGACGCGATCGTCTCTACGGTGCCTCGGCACTACATCCTCCGCACCAGCTGGGTGATCGGCGACGGGAATAACTTCGTGCGGACGATGGCGCGGCTCGCCGCGCGCGGCGTGGACCCATGTGTGGTCAACGATCAGCGCGGCAGACTAACATTCACCTCCACCTTGGCGCTCGCGATCGACCGGCTGCTCAGAAACAGCGCACCCTTCGGCGTGTACAACGTCACGAACGGAGGTGAGCCGGCGTCCTGGTACGAAATCGCGCAGCTTATCTTCCGCATGACAGGAAACGACCCGCAACGGGTCACGCCGGTCACCACGGCGGAGTACTTCGCAGATGCGTCGGGGCCTGTCTCACCCCGCCCCGCGAATAGCACCCTCCTGATCGACGCCGAGAAACTCGGCTTCGCCCCGGATGACTGGCACGACGCCCTCACCGGCTACCTCCGCGCGCACGCGGCCGCACCCGCGACCGGGGCCGACCACCAGGTGTGATGTCCGGGCAGGTTGTTTTCGATCCTGCTAATGGGCGGGGCCCCTATAGCGGAGTGGTGCCTGTGTTGATTGTAGAAGTGCAGTCAGCCAGGGTACGGTGGAATCGCTCGACCTTCCCGTTGGTCTGCGGCCGGTAAGGGCGGGTCTTCTGCGCAGGCATCGCGCCAGGCGTGCGACTTGTAGGCGGACCCGTTGTCCGAGAGGACGCGTTCGACGCTGATACCGTGGTCGGCGAACCAGGTCACGGCCCGGCGCAGGACCCCGATCGCTGTTGCGGCTCTCTCGTCAGAGCAGATCTCGCCGTAAGCGACGCGGGAGTGGTCATCGATGACCGTGTGCACGAACGCGGCGCACAAGCGCGGCTCGTAGCGGCGATTCCGGCTCTGCAGGCGGGTAGCGGCGGCCTCTCGGTTGTGTTCGCCCTGGGCTGGCCCCACGAAGCGCCATCCACCGCCGTCGAGGATGTTGCCGAACTTCGTGACATCGACGTGTATCAACGCCCCGGGATGGTCATGCTCGTAACGACGTATCGGTTCTCGCGTGACCCGGTCGATCGACGAGAGCCGGTTGATCCGGCGTCGCGCCAGAACCGCGTGGACGGTCGAGGCGGGAAGTCCGACTTCGCCAGCGATCTGGATCGGGCCGAGCCGCCGACGCCACCCTGCCTTCACGATCCGCTTCCCTATCGCCGGTGGCGTCTTCGTCGGCATCGACCGGGGCCCGCTCGACCGATCCGACATTCCGACCTGTCCTTCGCCGCGCAGCCGAGCGGCCCACTTGCGGGCGGTAACAGGTGAGACCATGAACATCTTCGCCGCGACCTGCGGTGTCCATCCATCCTCAACGATCAGGCGCGCGAGTCGGAGTCGGGCGCGCGGGGTGAGGGCAGCGTTAGCGTGGGACACGAGGGCCTCCTGGTTCATGAAGCGGCGGAACTCAACAGCTCCACTTCACAACCGGAGGCCCTCACCCATCAGCTCCTCACGGCCGTGACTCCGAAACAAACGCCTCCGGACATCACACCTAGCGCTGAGAGCATGCTGCGTCGGGCGCTGCCAGGGGCGACACAGCGAGAGTCCGGTGGGCGATACCACCCACAGGACTCACCCTCAGGGACTGAACCTCACGGAACCGTGACGCTGCGACAGCCCAGGAGCGTGTTAGGCCCCTGCCCGTCATTGATCGGATACACGCACACCGTGTGAGTACCCGACGATGCCGGCACCGTGATGGAGAAACCATGCCGGTCTCCGCGGCCCGGATAAGCCGAAGCGACATCCTGGCGATATCCGTCGGCGACGTGTGCGGAACCATCGGCGTCGACGTAGACGTGCACGGCGATGGGGTCCGTCGTGTCGGGGTCGATCGCCCAGCCATCGACGGTGACCGTGCCGGGACCGACCTTGATCGCCTCGAGGTTGCCGAACGGCGGGGTCGCGTTCGGGGTCACCGTCACCTGCCGACAGCCGAGGACGGAGTTGCCACCGTCCCCGTTGTTGATGGCGTAGACGCAGATCGTTGAGGTGCCCTGCGGGAGCGAGACGGTCTCGGCAAATCCGTGATTCGGTCCCTGTTGTGGGAAGACGTTACCCACATCGGCGCGCGACTTGTCGGCCTGGTAGGCCGTGCCACGGCTATTGACGTAGATGTGGACGGGTATGGGCCTGACGGTGTCCTGGTCGAGCGCCCAGCCGGACACGATAGCGGTGGAACCGCGCACATCCACGCCCTCGAGCACTCCGATCGGAGCCCTCCGCAAATCCGGAAGATCGACGGTGATCGACTTGCACCCGAGCGCGGTATCCCCGCCGCGCCCGGTGTTGAGTGCAGTGACGCAAACGTCCGTCGTTCCCGCGGGCAGATCGATCGTGGCCACCCATCCGTGGTTCGGGCCGTAGCCGGGGTAGGCGGAGCCGACGTCCGATCGTGGAGAGTTCGCGACGACGACGGAACTGGCGCCCCGAGCGTCGACACGCACAGAGATCGGCAGGGTCGTGTCAGGGTCCAGCGCCCAGCCGCTCACGCTGACGGAGGTACCCCTGGCAGAGATCCCTTCGAACACGCCAATGGGAACACGACCGGAATCGGCCGGTGCCACAACCGTCACCTGGGCGCACCCGAGCTGCACGTTCGAACCGAAACCGACATTTATCCCGTAGACACAGACCGTGTGTTGGCCGGGATCCGCCGGGATCGTCTGGCCGAAACCGTGCCGGGAACCGTACATCGGGTACACCGCGGCGACATCGTCGCGAACGGCATCTCCCTTTATCGCCGTTCCGACCGAGTCCACATAGACGTGCAGGTCGATGGAGGAGACGGTATCGGGGTCCAAGGCCCATCCGCTCACGGCGACGCCGCCAGGAACCGCGCTGATGCTCTCGACACGTCCCGTCGGCGAACCGACGATGGACTCCACACGTGTGCACTTGATCAGGGAATTTCCGCCAGCGCCGACGTTGATGCCGTACACGCAGACGTCGTTGGGGCCGGTTGCCGTCGCCGGCACGGTCACCGAGAAGCCGTGACGTGAGCCAAGGTTCGGAAGGGCAGCTCCGACGTCGTCTCGAACGCCGTCGGCGAGGAACGGATATCCGACGCCGCTCACGTACACGTGAACGGGAATCGACTCGCTCGAGTCGGGGTCCGCGACCCAGCCGGAGACCTGAAATGAGCCAGGCGTGGCCTGCACCGCGTCCACGCTGCCGAAGGGACCGTGCGGATTGCTCGGCACATGAGTCGAGCCGAACCAATCTGTGAAGAGTCGCCAGAAGTTGCGGTTCCCGTACGACGAGCAGTTGTCGCCAGTGCCGTAAAGATCGCTGAGCGCGGCCGCGTTCGGCGTGTAGGGGGTGTAGATGTACAGTCCGGCTGTGGCCTGATTGGCAATGAAGACGCGCGTCGTCCCACAGTTTCGAGCGGGATCGGGATGGTAAAGGATAGTGTTCCAGCGGCCCGCCTGATACCCCCAGGACGAGGGCGTGAGCCTGTAGATCTGATACTGCCGCGCCGCGTAGTAGACCTGGTAGAAAAACCCTTGGGTAGATGAGTCGCACGGCGCCGTATCCGGGCAGCCCTGTCCTGTCGCCGACAAGTAGTTCCACTCCGAGGGTGCCCGGGACGTCACCAGGGACTGTTCTTTCTCGAGAAGGACCAACAGCACCTGCTGGCTGATCCCGCACGATCGGGCGACGTTGTCGATGATCTGCGCCGCCGACTCGCTGACCTGGCCCGCGTACCCCTTGCAGTATCGGTCAGCAGGCCGATCGTCGGTGCGCTGCCTATAGTCCTTGAGGCAGGTGGACCCCGGCTTGCAGTTTGCGACCTGACTGTTCAGGAAGCTCTGGACTGCACCAGCGTCCATTGCCTGCGAATTGTAGAAAACCCCATCATCGATGATGTTGCCAGCATCAAAGTCCGACCCCGAAGCCGCTTGCGCGGAGACGGTGGGCATCACGGAGGCGGGCAGACCGACGAGAACACCGGCCAGTACAGCGATCAACACAAGAGGAACACACCATCGCCGTGCGCGCGAACGCAGGTTCATCGCAGAGACGCCAGAGTCGTCGGTGCGGATTCGGCGCGCACCGTACCGGACACGTAGCCGACGACGAACGATCCATCCGACTCTCTTGCTTGCGGGACAGTGACCGACATGACGCCACAATAGGTCACACCGTTGCCCGCGGCGGCGGTCACTGTCGATTTCTCGGCCGAGCCCGCAAGGCTCAGCGTGCACACGCCGCCGTCCTCGGAAACGCCAGGGATCATCGCCGTGACGTCGAGGCGGGATCCATCCAGTACCGCGGTGACGATGAGCACTTGACCGTTCGCCGGCGTCGTCGGGGTTGGGCTCGCCGACGCTGACGGCATTCCGGAGGCCGACGGCGTAGGTGAAGGTGCGTGGGACGTGGCGGGGGCGGAAGAACCAGTCGGAGCAGGCTCAGGAACGCAGCCAGCGAGGAGAAATCCGCAGAGGGCTGCGGCCGTCACCGACACGAGCGCCCGGGTGACGTGACGCAAGGGGGGAGCGGGACGACTATCTGTGTGTGGCACGCTTCATTGTGTCGTGCGAGCGGGCTCGTAGCCGGTTACCACGCCGCGGCATGCATATCAGCGCTCCCGTCGCAACCGCCGCCTTAGCTTTCGCAGTCTAGACAGCAACGGCTGGTGGGCGTCGATCTCTGCGCGCATCGCTTCGAGCTGCCGATCGAATCCGCGACGCATCTCCTCACTGAGCCGACGTTGGATGTCGGCTATGTACAGGGGCATCCCGAGCCCCTCACGCGATACCCATGCCCGCAGCTCGCGGTCGCGGACTTGAAGATCATCGTGCGAATGCTGCTCTTCGAGGGTGAACATGCTGTTGCCCGCAGCGCCGCGCGCGCCAGGGCGTTGCGTCCAGAACGCCAGGGGCGCTCCACCGATGAACCCGAAGTCATATCTCGACAACGCACGAAGGTAGAACTCCCAATCTTCGACCGCGCTCAGACGCTCGTCGTACGGCCCGACATCCTCATGAAGAGCCCGACGGTAGAGCAGGGAGATGGGAACAGCGCGATTCTTCTCCATCATGTCGATCAGGCGGAGTCGTTCCAGGTCCCGCCAGAAGGGAACGCGCGACACTTCCACCCACGTCCCCGCGCGCAGTTCCTCATAGACGATCTCCGTCGCCACCCCGACACCCGCGTGCTCGGGATGGGCATCGAGATGCGCCGCGGTGCGCGCGAGAAAGCTCGGGTCCCAGAGATCGTCATCATCGTGCAGAACGACGTAGTTGCTGGTGAGGCGCGCGATCCCTGCGTTGGCGGCGGCGCAGCGCCCACCCGGAGCCACGGTATCGACAACAACCGTCCTGTCTGCGATGGCGGAGGCCGCGACGACCTCCCTGACCACATCGGCCGCGCCGCCGTCATTAACGACGACGACACTCGCATCCGTGAGCGTCTGCCGTGAGATGTCGGCCAACGCGCGCCGGAGGAAATCCGGGCGGTTGGCAGTACGCACGACTACTCCCACAGAATGAGGCATGCCCTCCAGCCTAGGACCGACGCGCCCCTGCACGCCTCTCACAGGTCCGCGTGCAGCTGCCACACCCGCTCTGCCGACCCGAGCCACGAGAAGGCGCGCCCGCGGTCGGCGGCCAGAACCGCCTGACGTTCGACCGCCGCCGTGGAGCCCAGCAGCCCCGCGAGCGCATCCGCAAACGCACCGTCGGCGCCATCCTCGCCGACCGACGCCAGCACTCCCCCGTCCCACACGACCTCGCGATGGGTCGCCGAGTCGGCGGCGATGATCGGAACACCGATGGCGAGCGCCTCCAGGACGCGCCATGGGAATGACGTCAGCACGCTCGGCGCGAGCAGTGCCAACGCCCCGCCCAGCACGGCCGCGCGATCGGCGTCCTCCAGCGCACCGCGCACGTGTGGCGTCGCATGACAACGTCGTCTTATCCAATGCCGCGCGCGGTTCATGCGTCACAATAACGAAATGATCTGCTGCGCAGAGTCTTACACCTTGAACACGCCATGTAATTGGCGCGACGATCTTCGATGCTTTTAAATACATTGCTTGATAACGATCTTGGTCGAATGAAAAGCCTTTAGGAAAATTATTGAAAACACCGGGCTCTCGCAGTTGCGAGACCTTTCATCGCAAATAAGGCCGCGAGAAAATTGCTGGCGTGCCGCGCTTTATCGGAATAGGTTCAACGCGGCTGTTGAATGTTGATACCTCGATATTTCAGGAGGTGAACATGAAACCCAATGCTTTCACACTCGCTCTCGCGTTCTGTGCGGCGACGATGCTGATCGCGCCTGACGCGCAAGCTTTCCGCGGCGGAGGTGGCCGTGGATTTCACGGCGGCGGTTTCCATGGCGGCGGTCGTTGGGCTGGCGGCGGTGGCCGCTGGCATGGCGGTGGCGGCCGTTGGGCCGGCGGCGGCCATTGGCATGGTGGATATTGGCGAGGCGGGCGTTGG